>JBGSQV010000066.1:0-1865 GCA_041737855.1 Minisyncoccia bacterium
GATCTATTTCTGGATCAATCAATCCAGTTGGACGAATTATCTGCTCTACTATTTGTTCACTTACAGATTTTTCTTTTTCGCTCGGAGTAGCAGATACATATATCGTTTGTCCTACTTTTTTTTCAAATTCATCTATTTTAAGAGGTCGATTGTCTCGAGCTGAAGGAAGACGAAAACCAAACTCTATTAAAGTATTTTTACGAGAAGCATCCCCTGCATACATTCCACCAATTTGAGATAAGGTGACATGAGATTCATCTATAATAGTCAAGAAATCGTTCCTGAAATATGACAAAAGAGTTTCTGGTGCTTCGCCTTCTTTTTTCCCTGACATTTGTCTTGAATAATTTTCTATCCCATTACAATAACCAATCTCTTTTATCATCGCGAGATCATAACTAGTACGTCTTTTTATTCTCTCTGCTTCAAGAAGCTTCCCTTCTTTCTCAAATTTTTTAAGCTGAGTATCAAGCTCAGTTTTTATATTCTTAACAGCTTTCTTTAGATTATCTTTATCTGTAATAAAATGTTTAGCTGGGAAGAAGAATGTATTCTTTTCTTCTTTAATAATATGAGATGAAATAGGATCAACTTTTGCGATCCTTGAAATAACACCTCTTTCAAATTCTATTTGAAAAACAAAAGTTTCAGATATTGGCATAACTTCTACTTTCTGCCCAATAGAACGAAACGTTCCTGGGGTAATATCTGCATTTGTACGTTCAAAATGTATATCTATCAACTTTTTCATGAGATCAAGACGATCTATTTTCATTCCAACTTCAATCTTTAAATTTACTTTTTCATATTCTTCAGGACTACCTAAACCATAAATACAAGAAACGGAAGCAACAATAATAACATCTTTTCTTGTAAGAAGTGATTGGGTGGTTGCATGACGAAGACGATCTATTTCTTTATTTATCTGAGCATCTTTTTCTATATAAGTATCCGTAGTCGGCATATAAGCCTCTGGCTGATAGTAATCATAATAAGATACAAAATAATGCACCGCAGCATCAGGGAAAAATTCTCTAAATTCTTGGGCAAGCTGAGCAGCTAAGGTTTTATTGTGAGCTATTACAAGAGTTGGTTTATTCCACTGCTCTATAACATTGGCAATAGTGAAAGTTTTCCCGGTACCCGTAGCCCCAAGTAAAGTCTGCTTTTGCATTCCTTTTTCTAACCCTTTTACTAACTCTGAAATAGCTTTAGGTTGATCACCATCTGGTTTATAAGAACTCTTTAATTTGAAAATTTTATTTTGCATATTTATTTAAAAATTCTTCTTTAAATTCAAAAAAATTATCATCAATTATTGATTGTCTCATATCTGAAACTAATTTATTTATAAAATATACATTATGAATAGAAGCAAGCGTTGCTCCAAGCATTTCTTTTGCACGAAATAAATGTGATAAATATGCCCTAGTATAACTCTTGCAAGTATAGCAATTACAGTCTTCCTCAATAGGAGTAAAATCTTTTACAAATTGTGCATTCATAATATTTATTTTTCCATTTTTTGTAAACATACTTCCATTGCGGGCGATACGAGTAGGACCAACACAATCAAAAAGATCTACTCCGTTTTCTACTCCCATAAATAAATCTTCTGGCTCACCTATCCCAAGTAAGTGGCGAGGTTTTTCTTCTGGAAGAATTTCATTGACCCATTTACAAGCATTTGCCATGTCTTCTTTTGCAAAAGAACCACCAATACCAAAACCATCAAAATATTTTCCATCAATATTTATTTCGGAAATTATTTTCGCAGATTTTTTCCTTAACTCTTCTGATCGTCCACCTTGGACAATTCCAAATAAGGCTTGAGGTAATGTACTAGCAGTACAACCCCCGAAGCC
>JBGSQV010000069.1:0-7782 GCA_041737855.1 Minisyncoccia bacterium
GCTAATTCTTTTTTGAAATTTGGCGGGGATTTTGAATTCTATCCGCGCGGAGGAAGGGTCTGGGAGGGAATCCGCGCGGAATTCTTTTTTGGCGGGGCGGGCTACTAGAAAAACAAATACAAAAATGATAAAATCATTTTATGAATGATTTTGATAATTGGAATGAACTAAAAAAGAAAATAAATATAAAAGAAACTCAGCCAGAATTTTTTCCAAAATTTGGTGAAGTTTGGATTTGTATTTTAGGAAAAAATATTGGTAGAGAACAAAATGGTGGAAGTGATAATTTTTCTAGACCAGTACTTATTGTGAAAAAGTTTAACAATGAAATATTTTGGATTTTACCTCTTTCAACTAAACAAAAGGATCTTGATTTTTATTATAATTTTACAGATTTAAATAATGAAAAAGCTTCAGTTATACTTTCTCAAATTAGACTGATTCATATAAAACGATTTGAGAGAAAAGTTTATGATATGCCCTCAAAAGATATGACTGAGATTAAGAAAAGATTGCGAGAATATCTTGTATAGAAATCGAAACCCCGCCATTTCTGGCGGGGAATCTCGGAGCCCGAAGGCACTGTGTATATTTAATATAGCAAATGGGCAAAAGAAGTCAAGGAAATTATGCCTATAAAAAATAGGTAGACTATGCTACAATAATGATGTTATTGAATTTATTATTAAAGGTCATATTTAACTTAAATTATCAATTTTATGAAATATAACAAAGGTTTTGCTCCGTTAATCTTATTGGCTATTATCGTCGGTGCTTTGGTGGTAGGTGGTGGTGCGGTGTATTTTGCGACAAAAACTCCAACTTCTCCTAAAAATATAGAGGAAAATAATTATCAACCACAAGAAAATCAGAATTCTTTAGAAACCACAAATAATAATCAGGAAGTAAAAAAAGCTGAAACTAATCCTTCTATTGAGATTTTTTCTCCAAAAGAAGGGGAAGAATTAGTTATTGGTTCAAAATATACTATTAATTATAAAACTAATTCAATACCTAAAGATGCAATTGTATTTCTTTTTGTTGGGTCAGGAGAAAAAAATAAATGGATGAAGATTGTTCCTTCAGATAAATTAGATAGCTTTTCTGCAACCTCAAGTTCTTATACTTGGATTGTTCCAAAAGAGATTTGTGGAGTTGAGATTTGTACTTCTTTAATATCTGGGCAAAAATATAAATTCGAGGCAATTCTTACTGGTACTATCAACAATCAATTCCAAGATATTGTAACTGACGTAAGTGATAATTTTTTTACTGTTGTATCTAATCCCAAAGAATCTGTTATTACTAAAAATGATGTAATAAATCAACCAGCATATCTTAAATCAGTTTATATAAAAAATGGAAAAAATTATATTGATGTAGATTACATTCAAATGTTTGCAACAATAGAAGAACAAAAAAAAGCAGCTACTGAGGATGGTTTTTGTGATAATATTGCTACTTGTGATGTATATAATAATGGCTATAAAAGAAATACTAATCCTTTAATTAGAACATTTGAAGTAAGTTCATCCGTCATTATTAATGTTTATGGTGAATATAATCAGTATCTTAATAATGGTGATTTAAATAGTGCAAATTCTTTAATAAACTTTAGTCAATTAAAAGAATATAAACAAAAAAGTGGAAATTATGAGCAATATATTGTACTAGATGTTAAAGATAATAAAGTTATAAAAATAATAGAGCCATACCAAGAATAATTTATTCACAATAAATTAAGAATAGAAATACAAAAGCCCCTAAATGGGGCTTTTGTATTTTCAATATTGTTTTTTAATTTTTTAGCCCGCCCCGCCAAAAAAGAATTCCGCGCGGATTCCCTCCCAGACCCTTCCTCCGCGCGGATAGAATTCAAAATCCCCGCCAAATTTCAAAAAAGAATTAGCCGAGGTTTTGCGAAATCATTTTCCCAGAATTTTGTTTTCGCAAAACCGAGCCCATTTTCCCTAACGGCTCATTTGGTGGTATTTGAGCCGTTTAGCGTTTCCCCGCACTTTCTCTTTGAGAAAGCTCTGTGCTACTGCACAGAGGTGCTTTAGCACGCGGGGAACGCTAGTGTGATTTATTTTATTTATTTTGAAAATAGGTTCTAACTTGGTATAATAGAGACACAAAAAATATTTAACACTTTGACTTATAGTTTTTTCTATGGTAATTTTGTAATAAATAACCTTTGTTTAATTTTAAAAAAAGTTAAAATTATGTCACAGAAAAACACCCCCAGTAAAGAGAAGAAGAAATTACTTCAAGCAAAGCATCAATTAGAGGCACAGATAAATGAACCTCGAAAAAAAGGTCAACCTGAACCAACCTTTATCAAAGAAGCTAAACACAATCTTGGAAAGGTAAAAAGAAACCTGAGTAAAAAATAATATATACTCTCTTCATTAAAAAAAGCAGTCCTTAAGACTGCTTTTTTATTTTCTCAATAATTTTACAAGTTCATCTGTAATATTTTTTATAGATTCATCGTCATATAAAGAAAGAGTAAAAACTGGTTTTTTAAGTTTTAAAAATTCCTTCTTTATCTTATCTATTTTTTTAGAATCTTCAATAAGATCAGTTTTGGTTAAAATTATTACTTCTTCTTTTTCTAAAAGAGCATCATCATAAACACCTAGTTCCTTGCGAATCTCTTTATATATTTCCATAGGTTTCTCATTCTCAAGAGATACAAGGTGTGCAAGTATCCTAGTCCTCTTTATGTGTTTTAAGAATTTTATACCCAAACCCTTACCACTTGATGCTCCTTCGATAAGCCCCGGAATATCAGCAAGAGTATATCCAAAGAAATCTCCAAGATTTGGATCAAGCGTTGTGAATTGATAACTTCCGATTTTAGCAGAAGCATTGGTGACAGCATTTAAGAGTGATGACTTCCCTGCATTTGGTAAACCGATCAAACCAACGTCAGCAAAAAGCTCAAGCTCTATCTTGAAGTTACCTTGCTCACCCGTCTTACCTTTTGTAGCTTTTGTAGGAGCAGTATTTATTGAAGTTTTAAATTGTTCATTACCAAAACCTCCTTGACCACCTTTGAGTAATAATTCTTTTTGTCCGAGTTTATCTAAAGACACAGAACCGCCACTTTCTATATTGGTAATAACAGAACCTATTGGTAACTCTATAACCAAATCTTTCCCATCTTTTCCATGGCGACTTCCTCCTGCACCTTCTTCACCACTAAAACCCTCAAACCTTTTTTTGTGTTTGTATTTAGAAAGTAAATGAATATCTTGTACAGCAATAGCGTAGATATCTCCACCACGTCCACCGTCTCCTCCATTAGGACCTCCTTTATCTATGAATTTCTCTCGACGCCAGCGAACAACACCGTCTCCACCGGTTCCAGCTTTAGCATAAAATTTTATTTCATCTATAAACATATATTTAAAAGTTTAAATAATCTTTGAGGAGGGCGTGCGCAAGGCCGACGGGCCGAGCAATGAGGAAATTTTCAGCAAAAAATTATCCGGACCTCCGAGAAGAGTTGTTTAAACTTTTAACTCTTCTCTAACTACAACTTACGCTAATAACGCCTTTTCAGCAAGCTTTAAAGCTCCTTCTTTTGACTTTGCTACAGCCAAAAATCTTCCATTGTGACAAAACGTAGCATCAGTAACTCCAGTAGCTTCAACCAAATCACTGTCTCTTTTTCCTGCCCAACTCTCTGGAAATGGTTTTCTTGTTTCAAAATTATATTTTTCCTTACGAACAGCTTCAACTCTCCATAAATCACTTTTCACAGAAATGACATAAAGAACTTCCTTGTACTGATCTATAATTTCCCCCCAAGGATAATGCCCTTCAAGAATTATTATTCTTTTATCTCTTGCTTCTTCATAAGCTTTCTTGATTATCGAATCTGCTTCAAGTTCATCTCTTGTCTTTATTATCTCCCGAGTAATGATTTTAACTGCAATGGGAACAAGCTCCATAAAAGCTTTATCATAATCTTGTTCTTCTTTCCAAGAAGGACGAAAAACAAAAAGTATATCTTGTAGAGTATATGGAGCAACCTCACCCTTAACATCAAAAAGATTTATACCATTATCATTAGCATCAACAGCTTGAACCAATTTTTGTTCTATTTTTTCTGATACTTCTTTACTTCCGCAAAGTTGTTCTCCATAAGTTTTCCAAACAAGACCAAAAGAAGCATAAGGGATGCCATTCTCTCTTTGTCCTGCTCCACCTTTTTGATGATGATCAAAACGATTTATAGATGGATCATATATTCCTCCAACATCATATACATAGTCGGCAGTTTTCATTAACTCTGGATCGCGAGTACGAATAACTTTTATATGACCTTTATTTATAATAGAAAGTGTTGCTGTAGCAAAAAGATCATCAGCATGAAAAGTACTATTATGAGTAACTAATATTTTATTTTTATTAAAAAATGGCATATATATATTATTTATCTATTCCTTGTATCTCAAACAATTCTATAATAAAAGCGACAATTTTCTCTAAAATAAAGAATGAAATAAAGAATAAAATTATGATTCCTAAGAAGTTTCTAAAATCACGGCTTATGGACAATGCAGTATAACCAAAGAAGAAACCTAATGCAATTATTAAAACAGACCAGATGGCCAAAGAGTAAGCTTCTGCTTTAGCATATATCCTAAGTGGAACATTTTTATAACCAGAAAAAATCAAAGTGAACCAACCTATCCCAAATATAAAAAATCGAGAAATAAATATAGACCAAAACGGACGAGTATCAAATCGCGGAAGAAAAGAAGAAATCCTTTTTTCTGTTTTGTTTATGAAAGAATTATGAGAGTGGTGTCTGTTTAAATAAGATCCGATAGTATAACCGAGAACTGACTTAGATGAACCTCCAAGTACAACAGCAATCAAAGCGAGAATAATATTAATCGATCCTAAATAAGAAAAAATTCCAGCAAAAATAACTACAATCTCTCCTTCAAGAATGACACCAATAAAAATAGCAAAATAAACTATTATTGCGTGAGCTGCGACAAAATGCTTTATAGCTAATATAGAAATATCATCCATAACAATTAGAGATCAAAATGAAATACTTTTTTCAAAACCCAGTTAATTATTGATACAAGCAATGCTCCGATAAAAGCAGCATAAAATGTCTCAACACTAAATCCTTTAATAAGAGTACCTAAATACCAAAATAAAGCTCCATTGATAACAAGAGAAAATAATCCAAGAGTTATCATATTAATAGGCAGAGTCAGTATGTTTATTATTGGCTTAATAATCATATTAAATAGAGCGAGACATGCACCAACAATAAGAGCAACCCAGATAGGATCAACTGCTATACCTTTAATAATAAAAGTTGTGGCAAAAACTGCAACCGAAAGAATAATCCAATGTAAAATAATTTTCATATGATTTTTAAAATTAAACAAATAATTTATCGACAACCTCTTTGACCATAGAACCATCGGCTTTACCTTTCAAATCTTTCATAACAGACGCCATGAACATCCCCTTTTTTGTAGGATCTTTTATTTCTAACTCTGATAGCTTGTTTTTTACGATTTCTTCTATCTCATTTACATCCATTAATTTTGGAAGAAATTCTTCGATAATAGCAAGTTGAGCTTTTTCTATATCAACTAAATCCATACGATTACCTTTTGTAAATTGTTCAATAGAATCTTTCCTTTGCTTTGAGGCTCGTGTGATAACCTTTATAGCATCTTCATCAGAGAGCATATCTTGGGGAGTTTTACCTGTAGCAACCAATTCATTGGTAAAAGCGGTAACTAAACCACGCATAACTTCAAGACGAACAGCATCTCGTGCTTTCATCGCCTCTTTTATATTATTCTTTATTTGTTCATGTAACATACTTATATTGTACCAAAAATATGATAGAATACCAGTATATGAAGAAAATTATATTTTTTGATACAGAGACTACAGGTAATGAACCTAAAAAGGATTTTGTTTGTCAGCTCGCTTATAAAACAAATACTGAGACTTTCTGTGAATTATATAAACCACTTATTCCTATCCCTCCTGAAGCAAGTGCCATTACACACATCACCAATAAAATGGTAGCCGACAAACCACTATTCAAAGAGAGTGATAATTATGGAGCGATTAAATTACTTTTTGAGGATCCAAATTCTGTCGTAGTGGCCCACAATGCCAAATTTGATATTGCAATAATGGGTAATGAAGATATCATTCCTTCCAATTTTATCTGTACTCTTCGCGTAGCAAGGGCACTCGATAAAGATAATGTAATTCCTCAATACAAACTCCAATATTTAAGATATTACTTAGACATAGATATAGAAGCAGAAGCACACGATGCCCTTGGAGATGTACTTGTTTTAGAAAAATTATACGAGAGACTACTCGCAAAGATAATGAAGGAAATGGAAGACGAGGCTAAATCCAGCGGAGCTGGATCGCCCGACGCTTCTACTGAAGCGTTTAGGGAACAAGCAATAGAAAAAATGATAGATATATCATCTCGTCCATCACTTATGACCGTATTTAATTTTGGAAAACATAATGGAAAAACAGTTGAAGAAGTTTCCAGTATGGATCGTGGTTATCTTGAGTGGATGCTTGCTCAAAAAGAACAAAATCCCGACAATGAAGAAGATTGGATTTATACATTAAAATATTATTTAGGTAAATTAGTTTAAATAATTATGGAAACACTTACAATAATTTTACTTGCAGTACTTATCCTACTAATCATAGGTTTATTCCTCAAAAAAAATACTAAAGATGAAGCTGGTGATAATACTGGACTCAATTTATTACTCCAACAAATAAATGAGCTCACTCGTACAGTAGATCAGAAACTTTCTGAATCTCACAAAGAAACAAACGAAACTATTCGTCATCAGACAAATCAATCCCAAGATATCATTCGTGATATTACAGAAAGACTCACAAGGCTTGATGAGACAAATAAGCAGGTTATGTCTTTCACTGAGCAACTTAAAAGTCTGCAGGATATCTTAAAAAATCCAAAACAACGTGGAATCCTTGGAGAATATTATCTAGAGACTTTACTCAAAAATGTAATGCCTCCGGGAAGTTACCAAATGCAATACCCATTCCCTGATGGTAACATTGTGGATGCTGTAGTATTTGTAAAAGATAAAATAATTCCAGTTGATTCTAAATTCTCACTTGAGAATTATAATCGTATAAGTGAAACAAATGACCAAGCTGAAAAAGATCGTTTAGAAAAAGTATTCTTAAATGATTTAAAAAATCGTATAATTGAAACTTCAAAATACATTCAACCAAAAGAAAATACTATGGACTTCGCATTTATGTTCATCCCCCACGAAGCTATTTACTACGATTTACTTGTAAATAAAATCGGTGGTGGGAATAATGATGAAACAGACAACCTTGTCCAAAGAGCTGCAAGTAAATATAAAGTTATAATTGTCTCCCCTACATCCTTCCTAGCCTATCTACAAACGGTATTACAGGGTCTAAAAGCGATGCAAATAGAGGAAGGGGCTAAAGATATTATTAAGAGAGTTGGAGAGCTAGGAACGCATTTAAGGAGCTATGAGGAAGTACACCAAAAGCTTGGAAACGCCCTTACTACAACAGTAAATCACTTTAATAAATCAAACCATGAGTTCCGAAAAATAGACAAAGATGTCATGCGTATAACTGGAGATACTATAGATATAGAAACTCTCACAATCGAGAAACCTCAAGAAGAAAATTAAATAAAAAAATAGGTCCGACACCTTTGGTGTCGGACCTATTTTT
>JBGSQV010000082.1:0-3217 GCA_041737855.1 Minisyncoccia bacterium
GGTTTACCAACGTTAGTTTCCACAGAGAACTCACGCTTCATACGATCAACAATGATTTCAAGGTGAAGCTCACCCATTCCAGCAATGATAGTCTCATTGGTTTCTGCATCTGTAGTTACGCGGAATGTAGGGTCTTCTTGAGCAAGACGAGAGAGAGCCATACCCATCTTCTCTTGGTCTGCTTTTGTCTTTGGTTCAACACGTAGTTGAATAACTGGCTCTGGGAAAAGAATACGATAAAGTTCGATAGGGTGATCTTCATCACAAAGTGTATCTGAGGTAATTGTATCCTTAAGTCCTACAGCAGCAGCAATCTCTCCAGCGTAAACTTTCTTCACTTCTTCACGATCATTGGCATGCATTCGGAGAATACGGCCAATACGTTCTTTGTTGCGAGTACGTGGATTATAAATATAACTTCCTGCTTCGAGAGAACCTGAATAAACTCTGAAGAAAATAATTTGACCAACGAACGGGTCAGTAGCTACCTTGAAGGCAAGAGCTGAAAATGGCTCAGAATCGGAAGCTTTACGTTCCATAACTTCTTCTGTTTCTGGATTAATACCTTGGATTGCTGGAATATCAAGAGGAGAAGGAAGGTAATCTACAACAGCATCAAGCACAAGCTGTACTCCTTTATTCTTCAAAGCACTACCTGCAAATACTGGAAAGATTTCATTTGCAATAACACCTTTTCTCATTAACTTTTTAAGAACATCATATTCAGGAATTTTCCCTTCTAGGTAATCATTCATAACCTGATCATCTTGTTCTACTATTTTCTCAACTAATTCTGCGTGATATTTTTCTGCATCAGCTTTAAGATTTTCTGGAATTTCTTTTTCTATAACTTTATTACCCATCTCCCCTTCAAAATAATATGCTTTCATTTTTAGAAGATCTACAACTCCATCATGGTTTTCTTCAAGACCAATAGGAATTTGCATTCGAATAGCTTTCTTTGTAAGACGGTCTAAGATAGTTTGATATGAGTGCTCAAAAGATGCACCTGTTCTATCTAATTTGTTTATAAAACAAATTCGAGGAACACTTGCTTCGTCAGCATAACGCCAGTTTGTTTCTGATTGAGGCTCCACTCCTGCAACTCCATCGAAAACAACAACAGCTCCATCGAGAACACGAAGAGAACGCTTTACTTCAACAGTGAAGTCAATGTGTCCTGGTGTATCGATAATATTAAAACGGTGTTTCTTTGTTTTATCTGCGGGATTAGAATAAGTTGGTGTCCAGAAACAAGTAACAGCAGCTGAGGTAATAGTAATACCACGCTCTCTTTCTTGCTCCATCCAGTCTGTGGTAGTCTCCCCATCATGAACTTCACCTATTTTGTGTGATACTCCTGTGTAAAAAAGTACACGCTCTGTTGTAGTAGTCTTACCCGCATCAATGTGGGCAATAATACCAATATTTCTAACTTTCTCTAGTGGATAATCTCTTTCCATATATATAAATTATGTTAATAAAAATAAAATAACCTGATTTTACAGGTAGACAGTCAAGTCTTTTGTTATCTGAATATACAACAAATAGCTATTTTTTGCAACATAAAATCCCCTTTCGGGGATTTTAATTAATTTAAAGTTTATATTACCAAGCAAAGTGTGCGAAAGCCTTATTACTCTCTGCCATTTTATGAGTATCTTCCTTTTTCTTAACTGCGATACCTTCATTTTTAGAAGCAAGAATTAATTCTTCAGCAAGCTTGTCTGCGATTGGTGCTCCTTTCTTTGAGCGAGCTGCCAATATAATCCATCGCATAGCAAGAGCAAGTCTTCTCTCTGGGCGAACTTCTCGTGGAACCTGGTAGTTTGCACCACCGATACGACGTGAACGAACTTCAACCATAGGACCAGCATTCTTGAGAGCTGTATCAAATACTTCAAGTGGGTTTGGATTACCAGTTTTTTCTTTTATTATTTCAAAAGCTTTGTAGACAGATTTACGAGCAGTCTCCTTCTTTCCGTGAAGCATGATATTGTTAATAAACTTCCCAAGCTTTTGAGAGTTATAAACTATATCTGGTTCTACTATATTTCTGTTTGTTATTTTTCTTCGCATATTATTTAAAATTATTTCTTAACTGCTGCTTTTGGAGTTTTTGTACCATATAGACTTCTTGATTGACGACGCTTTTCTACACCAGTAGCATCTAGACGTCCACGAACTATGTGATAACGAACTCCGATCAGGTCTTTAACACGTCCACCACGAATCATAACAACTGAGTGTTCTTGTAGATTGTGACCTTCACCTGGGATATAAGCAGTAACTTCCATTCCATTTGTAAGACGAACACGAGCAATTTTACGGAGAGCTGAGTTAGGCTTCTTTGGTGTAGTTGTAGAAACTTTAGTACATACTCCACGCTTAAATGGCGCAGGATAATATACTGGCTTATTCTTGATCGAATTAAAACCGCGAGCAAGAGCTACGGCCTTTGATTTTCTTTTAGTTGTTTTACGGTTCTTGCGAACTAATTGATTTATTGTAGGCATAATGTTAGGTTTGATTACAAACATCACAACATCATTCGGATGCTATAGATATGAGTACACATCTATGCACTCCTCATTTGTTGTGAAAAAAATAGTCACAAATGACTAGTGAGAGTACTTTACTATAAAGGCTTAAAAAAAGCAAGCCCCCACACCTATTTGGTTTAAAAACCAAGTAGGTGTGGGGCAAGCCCTAGTATTGTATTCTTCATTATATCCCCGTAAGGAATGAAAAAGCAGTAAAAATAAGAGGTGAAACTGTATTCCATAAAAAGATTATGAAAAAGAGCAAAAGGAATATCCCCCATCTTTCTAAGAATGCTTCAATGTAGTGGAACTTAGCAGGAAGAAAAGAAAATAATATTTTTGAACCATCAAGTGGAGGAATTGGAATAATATTAAACAAAGCTAAAACTAAATTCATTAAAACTATAATGGATGCAATTTTATAAAATGGATGAACCAATAATGGATCAAGACTATAAGCAGGTAACCCAAATGAAGTAGCAAATCTGATTAGAAGACCAAACAAAACTGCAATTAATATATTTGCAGCAATACCAGCAATAGAAACTATAATATTCCCCCATTTACCGTTCCTTAAATTCGCAGGGTTGTAAGGAACAGGACGTGCCCAACCAATAACAAAACCAGCATTTGTTATCAACAATAATAAAGGTAAGATTACAGAACCAAAAGGA
>JBGSQV010000104.1:0-3642 GCA_041737855.1 Minisyncoccia bacterium
CATCACGAACTACTCCAGTCTTGTATCCCCATTCAGATAAAGCATATATACCTCTACCCACTAATACAAATCTTGGATCTTTAATAAGCTCATTGTGACAAGTAGCTGTGTGACATTTTTTATCAAAAGTATTTGCTACTGCTTTTGCTACTTCTCTGAAGTGCATTGGACTACCATGTTTACGCATCATCAAGAAAGCAAAATCTTTTACTCCGCGAGTCTTTATACTCGATGATGTAGACTTACCCCATTCACCAAGTGGATTCTTACTAATCTTCTTAGACATAGAAAGCCAACGCTTTGCCATTTCTTCGTTTTTGTATTGTTCAGATAAATCTTTAACTTCATCTAAGAATTTAGAAACAAGTTCTGCTTCGGAAATTAATTCATCTTCAGACAAACCTTCAAAAAGATTCTTTAATGATTTATGAATTTTATCTGCAACTTCACCATCAACACTCCAACGAGTCTTGAAATGTTCATCTTCTTTATGTTTAGTAAATTCGTTACTAAGTGTCAAAAACAAACTTATATGATTCTGAGTTAGTTTGTCTTTAGATAAATGATTGAGTAAATCGTTTTCTGAAACAATAGTACCTAGAGTGTGTATCAACTTTTTTAATTCTTCAAAAACATCTTTGGCATCTTTAAAAGATTCTGATTTACGGATAAGAGTAAGAGCTGTATTTTCTATCTGACGTACACGTTCACGAGTAATACCGTATTTCTTACCTATAGCTTCTAGAGTCTTACTTTGAGCATCTGTAGTTAATCCAAAACGATTAACAACCACTTCGTAAGCACGAGGTGACAAATCAGATAAAATTTTCTTAGTAACTTGCTTTGGTTTAAATGTAATTGTATTAGCCATTTGATTTTTTTGAAATTATGTCGAGCAATCATCTTTTAGGCACGACACTATTTTTAATTTAATTAATTATTGTTATATCATAATATCATTACTATCAAATAAAGTCAACTGTTCTTAATCTATATGGTGTTTATAAGTAAAATTACTTCTTATTACTAGCTGTTTTGTTCTTTGAACGATCTTGCTCAGTTAGAAGTTTCTTGCGTAAACGTACACTTTTAGGTGTAATTTCAAGATATTCATCGTCTGCCATTATTTCAAGACCTCTCTCAATAGATAGCTTGTATGGTGGTTTAACATTTATAGCTTCATCAGTTCCAGATGAACGCATGTTTGAAAGCTGTTTACTCTTTGTAGGATTTACAGTCATTTCATCCCCTTTCAAAACGTTACCTATAACCATACCTTCATAGACTTCATCCCCATGTTCAACATATAAAATTCCTCTCTCCTGAAGAGTCCAAAGTGAGAAAGCAATTACTTTTCCAGCAACCATAGACGTCATAGAACCTACATCTCTCTTTTTTATTTCTCCTGCATAAGATTTAAATCCAATAAATCGTGAAGCAAGAATTCCTTCACCTCTTGTATCAACTACAAACTGTCCACGATAACCGAGTAATCCACGAGTAGGCATTTCTATAAGCAAACGAACAATCCCTTCTTTTTCATGCATACTTAATATTAATCCTTTTCTTCCTGTTAGCTTTTCGATAACAGCACCAGAAAATTCATTACGAACATCGATAGTTACTTCTTCATAAGGTTCTAACTTTTCACCATTTTCTTCTTTTATAATTACGTGAGGTTGAGAGACCTGAAGTTCGTACCCTTCGCGACGCATATTCTCAAGTAAAACTGCGATGTGCAATTCGCCACGTCCGTAGACCAAGAACCCTTCTTGTACTTCTTCTTCATCAGCGGCATCAAAGTTTATGCGAAGACCAACGTTCATTTCAAGTTCTTTCTCAAGTCTTTCTCTTATCTGACGACTTGTCACATACTTTCCTTCACGTCCAGCAAAAGGAGAATCATTCACTAGGAAGTTTAAGGAAATTGTTGGCTCATCTATATCAATAGAAGGTAATGCTTCTGTATTTGCATTATCACAAATAGTTTCTCCAATATAAACATCTGGGATTCCAGCCATTATCGCAATGTCTCCAGTATTTAAAATACTCACCTCTTTTCTATTTGTTCCCTCAAATGTAAACATTTTTGCAATCTTTGCATTACGTACTCCGCCTTTCGCATCTTTTACTATTATTTGTGAAGCAGTTTTTATAGAACCAGCATAAGCACGAACAATAGCCAAACGGCCCAAAAAGTTGTCGTATCCAAGATTGAAAACTTGTGCACGGAAAGGATCTTCTTTGTTTACGGAAGCTTCTTTCACTTCAGAAAGAATAAGGTCAAACAAAGGTGTAAGATCTTTTGATTCATCTTCTAAGTTTAGCTTTGCAATTCCTTGGCGACTAATAGCATAAACAACTTTGAAATCTATTTGCTCTTGTGTTGCACCAAGTTCCAAGAAAAGCTCAAGTATCTCATCGTGTACACGAGCAGGATTGGCAGCTTGTTTGTCTATTTTATTTATTACAACGATTGGTTTAAGACCAAGCTCAAGAGACTTCTTTAATACGAAACGAGTCTGAGGCATTGGACCTTCTTGCGCATCTACAAGTAGAAGCACGGAGTCGATAGCACGAAGAACACGCTCAACTTCAGATCCGAAGTCCGCGTGGCCTGGAGTATCCACAATATTTATTTTAGTTCCTTTATAGTTTACTGAAGTATTCTTTGAGTAGATAGTAATACCACGTTCAAGCTCAATAGCATTGGAGTCCATTGTTACTCCTTCTTCTGTCATTCCACATTGCTTCATCATCTGATCTGTAAGAGTAGTTTTGCCGTGGTCAACGTGGGCTATTATCGCTATGTTTCTGATTTCCATTTTTTTATATTTAAATTAATACCTCTAATAATTTTAGCTAAACAAAAATATCCGCCAATAGCGGACCAGCTTACACTGGAAATCGCTTATTTATAAGCGAATGTATTAATATAATATCATACATTTGGGGAAATGTAAACTACATAGAATATTAACTAAAATATTCTTCTTCATATTCATGATATTCTATACTTCCGTCTGCGTATTTTTTTATAAGATTATTGTCAGTTTTAGAATTTACCCTAATATTTATGGATTCTTTTTCAAGAGTTACATATAAATACGATGAAAATTTCCCTTTTGTATTATCATAACGGTAAATACATCTTTTAATTAATTCTCTAAGTTTATCTTGAGCATATTGAAAAATTTTTATATTAGAATCATATTCAATCCATCCTTCTACTGTAAATACAAGATGCTCTACAAGTCTATCAAGTGCATCAATGTTGCCCTTCATTATTATTTCTTTCATATCTTTAATAATATCTTCTCTAAAATTTTTGTCTTTTTCTCTATCAATAAGAGTATAAAATGTATACATTTTATCTTTATGTTTATCTACAACTGAATTCGTTTCATTTATATCTAAATATGATTCTTTGGGAATAATCTTATTTACATTTAAAAAAGGTTTCCAACATTCAACAATATTACTAGGAAGTATATCTAGAAGAGGTTGATAATTTAATTCTTTATTATCTTTGGGAAGGATTTTCCTAAGGACTCTGTAATCCTTTTCTAAATTTTTTATTAACCACGTAGGTGAGATTTCTTTGGGTTTATTTACATTAAAAGTATTAATAATATTATTAGA
>JBGSQV010000027.1:0-7328 GCA_041737855.1 Minisyncoccia bacterium
AAAAAATACTGTATATGGGTCACCTGCAGCTGCAGCCAAACCTTTTATTGCTCCCCAAACACGATCTTGATCATCTATTCTTTTTGCATAAATAGATTTATCATTCAAAGTATTCCAAACTTTCCAAAAAGCACTAAAGTCTGCTTTTGTATCTACTTGAGGATTCTTATTTGAAACAGAAGATATCTTATCTATATCTGGACGATGAGAATATCCGATATAAATACCTACAAATAAAACAGCTCCTGCAATAATGACTGATATTATAATATAAATTAAATTCCTAACAATTAATTTTTTGTGAAATTTAAAATTTATTTTATTCCAAACTTTTTTTATTTTATTTAACATATTGTTTTATTCTTACAAAATTAATTATTTTTTTCAAGTAGAAGCGCAGATGGAGTGTACTTATTGCTTGGGTCCCATAATAGCCATGAGTTGAGACCATTGTTGTATACGGCCTTTATTTGAGCTCTTACCATATCTTTTGTATATGTAGCCCCCATATCAAAGTCCTGCAGCCATGGGCGAATTTTGGCGATATTTTGGCCACTATTTTGGGTCTTTACTACTGCACTAGCCAAAGCTTTATTTACAACTTCATAAGGGTAAGCAGCTGGATTTTTATAATTTGCATACCCAGAAGGATAATGAGATGGATAAACCATAGGACAAAGGAAATCGAAATATGGGACTGCTTTCTCCCAAACCTGACCGATACCCATATCATCTACCGCTTCAGTAGTAAGACCAAAAACGTCTCCAGAGATTGGAATATCTCCATACTTTTTTATTTCAGTAGAAAGATATTTGAAAAATGCTTCCATATTATCTGCTCTTGTTTTACCTGCAGCTAAGTTGTAATTGATATCTTTCATATTTCCATCTGAAGGATATCTAATGTAATCATAATTCAACTCATCAAAACCTAAATCATAAGAAGTTTTAGAAAGAGATACTATATATTCATGGACACTTTTATTGGTCGGATCCAAAAAGGACAAACCTTTTCTATCTTTCCAAACTCCCCCATCACTCATTCTTTTCACCGCCCATTCTGGTTTTAATTTTGTTAAGTATGGATCTTGAAAAGTAGAAATTCTTCCAATAATATAAATATTTTTAGAATGAAGGAGTGCTGTAAGTTCCCTGATATTACTTATACGATTCTCTGAACTTCCAAGTTGCTGAATGAGAGGATTGTCTGTTTTAAAGCTCACGCGACCTGTGGAATCTTTTATATCTATCACCACTGCATTGAGTTCTGTCTCATCTATTATCTTTACTAGTGAATTACGAAAACTCTTTGATCCAGCAACCCAACCAGACATATATAAAGCTCGGACATGCTCTGGAGTCTTGATATGAGTCACAGGAATAGGTTCAACTACAGGAGCTACATCTTTCACTACAGGCTCCCCTTTGGCTTTTTCTATATCTCCTTTTAATGCATTGTCAGTACCCTTTACAGTATCTTTGATCACATCGTACTCTACACTATTACTTGCTACTATATTTGAAAATAATGGAATAGTGAAATAAACAATAACCCCGCATATTATAATTGCGAGGCTGATAAAAATAAATTTAAATTTATTTTTTTTCAATGACATTTTATTCTTGAGTGACGTTATCTACAAATGTTTTACTTTGATCAATAGCACTTGCTGAGCGGGCTTTTAGTTCTAAATAAAATAAATAAGCTAGATACATTATGGCGATTCCTGTTAATACAAATAAAATATTACGCCAAAGTAGAGGAAAACCTGAAAATGATAATATTGATACCCACAAACCTATAATAAATAATGTTTTTTCTTTTCTCATATATTTATATTATACCGTATTTTTCACAACGAGCAAAGAGTCTGTGAATGAGTAACTTTATTCATAATGTCCGAGTCAGCATTAGGACAAAAAATCTTAGATTTTTTATTTAGGCTCCACAATGACCACAAACTCCCCTCTTTGTTTATCGGTATTTTCTGTAAAATATTTTAAAACTTCCTCTGGGGTACCTTCTACAAATTGTTCAAATTGTTTTGTGAGCTCCCTACCTAAGACCACCTTAAATGTAGGTGCGTGCTTTATTAGAGACGCTAATGTTTTCAAAATTCTATGAGTAGACTCATAGAAAACTATAACTCTTTTACTATTAGCTATTTCTTTAAATAAAGTTTCTCTACCTTTTTTATGAGGAAGAAAACCAAGAAAGGTAAACTCTGCAGAAGATATACCACTAGCGGAAAGCGCAGATATCAAAGCACTAGGTCCAGGTATAGGAAAAATCTTGGCATCACTTCCAAACTCTTTTCTTGCATTGGCTACAAGCATAACTCCTGGGTCAGAAATACAAGGAGTCCCTGCATCTGAGACCAAAGCAATGTTCTGGCCACCCTTTAGTAGGTTTATGATTACATCTTCCTTGTTCTGAGAGCTATGAGCATGGTAGCTCATTGTTTTTGTCTTTATATCATATCTGTTAAGCAGATTTTGAGTAGTACGAGTATCTTCACACAGTACATAGTCTACTTCTTTGAGTATTCGAAGAGCTCGAAGAGTAATATCTTCCATATTTCCTATAGGAGTAGCTACTATATATAGTGTTCCAATCTCATTATTTTCCATTTTTCTATTGTATCATAATTAATATACAGATTACTATATAAAAAAATACAGCGTGATTTTTAAATCACGCTGTTGTTTTTTATGTTTTAACTTAATTTCTTTTCAATTTTATCAAAAATTTTAGAAATCCTTTTAAATGTACCAAATCGCATTGAAGCAAAAGATATGACTATAAACACAATCATATCGATCAATAAGAAATCTCCACTTGTTTCTTCCCGAACTGAAATCATAGTTAAGAAAGACAAGGTCACAATTAGTGACAATATTACATCGCAAACAATTACGAAGTAATATTTATTCTTTAATGTTTTCATGATGTTGATTTTTATTAAAAAAATTAATATTAGAATTAGTTGGTTAGAATAAACGGCTAGCTTTAGTCACCTATTCAAACCAACTAATCTATATCAACACCTTCTTTTATAGTATATCACTATAACACAACTTTGTCAATAGCTTGCAATGTACATATTTAACCCTAATAGTACCAATAAATTAATAAATATAATAGTATACTTAACAAAAAAAACAGAATAAATAATATATTTATTCTGTTTTTTAAAATTAAAAGTTTGTATACTTTTTAAATTCATCATCCACACTGTGTTTTATTTGCACACGGTGAATAATATTTGTAGATACTCCAGAACCTTTCGATTCAACAAAAATCTTATTACCATCTTTTCGAACAGAAACCACTGGGCCTGTAACATTAAAAGGTTCAGACCTAAAACCAACTATTTTTGGTCTTTTAAATTGCATTGAGATCCCGGATTTAACATCCAAAGAAATTATACCGGACTTCCTTAATTCAGGTTTTTCTGTATCGCAAAGTTTTCCATCGATCAATACTTGCTCAATTAAGATAGCTATAGTATTGGCCGACAACTTATACTCCATTTTGTTAAACATTTTGTTTTATTTTAAGGTTAGAACTAGAAATATATTTAACCCTAAATTAACATATAAATAACCTGTTGTCTATATTCTTACTGGCCCACCTAAATAATAGTCAGACCATATTCCTTTAATTTTTCTATCCATAACTACATCTTTAATCCACGGTTTACCTGGACCACAATAATGTAATAACTCACAATCATCAGTATTTTTATATTTAAAGAATTTTGGATATTCTTCTTTTGTGAAAGGAAGACCCATCCAAGCATTTTTTATAGGAAGATCTTCTACTAGATCTTTTCCTAAAATACAAATAGCTGTATGAAAATATTGCATATCAAACCACCTCTGTAAAATATTTTGTTCTGTATATTTTTTACTAACTTCTATCATTTTAGGACGAAGTACATCTATCAACCATTTTTTATTAGCATAAAAAATGGCATCTGCATAAAGAGTGAAGTCCCCTTCTTTTTCTGTATCTCCACCATTATTAAAAATAAAATCTCTCATTAATTGAAATCTGTCTAAGTGATGAATGTTTGGATTTATTGGTTGTGCTTTTATTTCTATCGCAATATTTTTAGGTTTATTCAATTTAAAATCTTTCTGCTGTATAATATCAGTATCCATATAGAAAAAATAATCTTCTTCTATAAAATCAATCTGAAATCTACCTAAACTAATCTTTGTTATATGTCTACTTCTTTCTGGTAAATGAATCCATGGAGTTTCATCAAAAATTTCAGCTTTATATATATAATCTTTAATTAAAGAAAAATTTTCTTGTGATAAATTATGGACCAAATAAATCTTTGATTTGGGGCTATGTTTTAAAATAGAGTTGATCTGAGCTACTAACCCAGGAAAATAATTATCATCTGATACTAACAAATATGACATTGCCTCTTCTTGTGTATTTACCATATATATTATTTTTTAATTTTAAGCCCAAATTATAGTATTAATATAATATTATGTCTATATATGTATCTTGTATTTAAGTCAATATTTTGCTATTTTATATCTATTGGCCCTATCATCTAACGATTAGGCATTCGCCTTTGAAAGGTTGAAATTTGGGGAGGGACCCAAATGAAAGACCTGCGATAGTTTTATGTGAGTGATAACGAAACATAAAACAGAACAGGTGTACTGCTTCTGTAAGAAGGTAAATTCTGAGAAGATTCAGAATCGAACATTTAAATTAAATATTGTAAGTATAATGGCCCTATCGTCTAACGGTTAGGACATCGCCTTCTCAAGGCGGTAATCTGAGTTCGATTCTCAGTAGGGTCACACAGTGATTTATCTATAAAATAAAAACCAGCTACAAAAATGTAACTGGTCTTTTAAACAATCCTTAAAGTAACTAATCCTTGGTAATTTCTGCTAAAACATTCATAAGTGAATCGAGGCTGTAATTTTCACGAACCTCAAAATCAGTTAGATAGTCTTTTTCATCAACCGGATTTTTCAAAACATCAATACTGAAATATTTTTTCTTATTTTTCATAAAAGCAATTTCCTCACAAAATCTTTTGTAAAGATTTGAGCCAAGGTTTATTGCAATTTCTTCATTAATAGCAATAGAATCAGTTAATTTATTACTATAATGAAATCCAATTATTCCAGCTAAAACAAAAGCACTCGATGTATTCATAATCTTAATTTTAATGAGCTAATACAGCCCGATTAGTATTAGATAATTTTCTTTCACATTACCATAAATTTATAACATTGTAAAGGTAAAAAATCTCTTTATATTCCGTATAATCTGGTTCCAACCCAAACCTTTAGAGTCATCTTAAAATAATCTTCAAAATTAAAATTACTCGGTAATTATATCAATGATGTCTTCCAATTCTTTGGTAATTTTCTTAACATTATCTTCTAAAAGATGATTCATTTTTTGTTTAATTAAAATAAATTTTTCTGGATCACGTTCTTTCAAATCATGGATATCTTTATATATTAAATCATGTTCAATTTCCGCCCATGCATGATGAAAGATAGAGGTAATTTGTATTTCACATTTTAAGTCCCTATAACGTTTATATTCACTTAATTTTAATCTCTTGTGTCCAAAGGAAGCAATAATATGAATCGCATTATACCCATCTTCTTTTTCTCTTGTTTCAGTTTTTGTATAACCAGTAAGTTCTTCTTTTATTTTATTAACAAATCTTTCTTTATCTTTCTCTGTATAAAAAATAACTCTCACTCCCACTAAATCTTCTATGTCTTCTAAAGAATTATATTTTTTTCCATTTTTATCTTTTCGAATAATTTTTTCTTTAAGCCTTTCAATATTTTTTGTTCTTGAAGAAATCTGATATTTATATCCATTTTCTTGTAATAGTGATTCTAGGGTATTCAGAATAACAATTCGAAATTCTTCGTAATCTGGTCTTTTGTGCTTATATTCACTTAATAGGTTGTCTAAATATGTTAAATTAGTTTCTCCTAAACTACGACTTAACACACCTATTAATCTCTCAAAAAAACCTTGCTTCATATACACTTTATTATAGCAAATTAAGAATAAATATACCCTAATTCAAGGTTTAGTATTTTTGGTCTATTTTATGTATTATTTACACCTCTCCTCCTGATACACCATCTCCGTAAACTTCTTGCTCGTATCTGGAATAAGTATGCCGTTTTTCTCAAATAAAGGATAACGGTGCTTAGTAAGTCTAAAATCAGTTACTTCATATAGCTCTTGTTCTTTGTTTGATGAACCTTCTACAACATAATCAAAAATTGCAGTTAACATATTATTTGAAATAGTTCCTGTAAGTGCCCCTTCATAACCATTTGTCATATCTGGTCCTGACTGATTCCCTACCTTAGTTCCTGTAATATTATTTCCATCTTTCGTAATACGAATAGTCTCATTTACAGAATAAGGTGCACTAGGAGTTGCTTTTTGACTGTACTGATAACACGAAGTCATAACTCCTGGCTCGACAATACTATCAGGGCTGAAACTCATTTGTTCATTTTTACAAGCTGTTTTCTGTAGATCATCATAATTATCACACTGAACAGAACGCAATGTGAAGACTGTCTGCACAAGCTTATTATTACTAGGGGTATCTATGAGAGGAGTTATATACGTATATGTTGTATATGTACTTCCTGCAGCGCCTTCACTTCTTAATGTAACGCAGTACCTTTTACCATTGATAGTCCTCTCGTTAGTCTTCCCTTCTGGCTTTATCTCAGAGCCAGATGAATTACATGAAAATTCTCCAGGAATAGTAGTTACTACTGGTGGCCAATCTTGATTAGTAATATACGTAGTTGTGAGTGGCTTAAATGTTTGAGGATTATCACTTGTCGGACATGCAGCAAATTCACACTTAGGACCAGTACGCCCAACCGATGATCCATCAGAGCAAAGTTTTGCTTCTTCTGTACAAGCTAATTGATTAGTATCATTTTTTGATCCTCTACTAACGGATACAAAATACACTCCAAGTCCAATAACAATAATAGCGACAACGATAATATATATTTTTTTCATAATCTAAGTATACCACTTAATGAAGTAATTGATTTTTGATAGTATAGACGCAGTTGATATTTTATGTTAATATAAAACAAAATTTGTAACTATTCAAAATTTTAAAATCAATTATTATGGTAAAAAATTTGATTTTAGCGGGAGATAAGTTTCCCCTTGATTTAAAGCTGGGGCAAAAATTATATTTCTTAATTGGTCCAACTTACGGAAATGGAGACTGGAGGTCAGAAGCAACAGGGTTATTAGTAAATAAAGACCCAGA
>JBGSQV010000051.1:0-6105 GCA_041737855.1 Minisyncoccia bacterium
AAAATCCACCCACTGCTCATACAAGCTATGGGTGGTTTTTATTTAATGGAACCCTTCTATAAAAAAGTTACAATTTTGAGGATCCTTTGACTTCACTTTATTCACCAGATCATTACAAGCAACTTCTTGCCCACAAACATAAACATCTGCATCATTAAAATCTAGATCATCTATATGGTCCTGAATGTATCCTTTTAAAACACTAGAACCTTCGTTAACTTTTGAAACAACGTGTCGAACTAATACATTATTTGAATTACTAGCTAATCCATTAAAGTAATCTTTGTAAAGCATTTCATCTTCACTTCTACTGCCTGTCATTATTGTGAGCTTCTCTACTTTTCTTATATTTACGAAATAATCAGCTATGGACTTCACAACCCCACCACCAACACCAAAAGCAAAAAGAAATACTTTATTGCTATGCATTTTATCTACAGTATTTAGTCCAAGTGGACCCATGAGACTTACGTGTCTCCCGAGCATTTCATTACTCCAGAAAAACTTGGACATAGTACCATTCGGGCTTAACCTTATAGTAAGAGTGATACTGTCTTTAATACTCTCTGGTGATGATATAGAGTAAGCACGTCTCACCTTCTCTCCGTCTATATCCATAAATAAATTTACAAAACTTCCTGATATAAAATCTATCGGTTCACTTAATTTTATTTTAATTTCTTTTGCTGTTTTAGAAATATCTATAATGTTAACTATTTCTCCTGTGACATTTTTTATATTCATATAATATTATATTGATCTTATTTTATTTTTAATTGGTAAGGTATCTCGAATGGACATTGGATTTGATACAGGAATTGATGTGGACTTATAGCTTTCTAATAATTTATCATTATTTTTAGCAGCAGCAAGGTAAGTTACTAGTGTGACAGTTAACAGCATAACCAATAATTTTATATCTCCATATGTAAGATATACATATAAGACACTAGCATAAAAATAAACATATGATAGACGTTGAATCTTTTTCCACCAAGACCCAAGAATCCTTTTGGATAAATTATTTGAAGTAATGATAAGAATCACTGCTGAGATATCAGCCAAGTGTGCCAGTAGTGCATAATTAGTCAAAGACCAATACTTTATTGCTCCAATACTACTTATGTAGCCAGACGGGTCCATCATTAATTTGGATATTATAAATGATACAACTATTGAAGCAGAGAAAACTCCTGCACCCTTTCGAAGTATTACCAATGGTCTAATCCATTTTGTTTTTGTAAAAATATCAGCCAAAGGTCTCACCATCATCACAAAGAATAAAGATATATGTGCCACTGAGTATATCTTCAAAGTCATTATACTAGAAATAGAGTCCGGACTAAAAACCAAAATAAGAGGAAAAACTATCATAACCAAAATGGAAATAAAAAGTAAAACCTGTTGTAAATATTTTATAAATGTAAAGTATGTTCTCATAATGATTTAATTGAAATTATTTATTATCTCACCCGTATTTTTAATAACGATGAACTTAACATCATCCTTCTTTAATAATTTTAAAGCTTCCGTACTATCCATAGACATAAACACTTTTGTAAAAGCTTCAGCCATACTACCATCCTTATATACAACACTAGCTGATACAATATCATTCTCTGGATTACTCTTCCCAGATATATCAAGTATATGATGCATTTTCTTATCAAAATTAAACCAAGACCTCTTATATACACCGCTTGTAGCAAGAGCTTCATTATAAAGAACAACTTTTACATCTTCCTTCTTGGTGACTGGATTATAAATACTAAATGCAAATTTATTACCATCCTGGTCTGATCCTTCTGTATATATATCTCCACCTAGATTTACTATCACACCATGAATCATACTCGAATAGTTTTTTATTTTCTTTGCGATAAGTTCAGCTAGGTAGCCCTTGAGGAAACCACCATAGTCAAGATTTTGCCCTTCATTTAATTTTATCTTAAATAATTTATCTTCAAAGACTACAGAAGAAAAATCAATATTATAAATACTATCGTCTTCAGTATCATTTTGATCCTTTTCCATATCGAGGAAATTTTTATTATAACCAAAGCGAGAGATAGAAACTAGCGGATTAAATATCCCCCTAGTTAAAGAAAAAAGTTCATAAGCTTTTATACTCACATCAAAGAAAGTTTTAGATACAGTCATCTTTTTATTTTTATTCAGAATAGATAACTCGCTCGTAGGTAGAAACCTAGAAAAACGAGCTTCATATTCTGCTATATCATTTATCGCTATATCATACATTTTATCCGAGAGTTCTTTAGAACCAGAAACAATTGCAATCGAATACTCTGTACCCATAGCCTCTCCTGTATACTCAAATTCCTTTAACATAGTGATATAATACATAAAGTAGATGAATAATAGATGAATAAGTGTATTATATATGTATGAGGATATTAGTTGTAGAAGACAATGAAAAATTAGCTAAATATACCAAGCAAATGCTGGAAGAGGAGGGTTTTGCTGTAGATTCTATCCATGACGGAGAGCAGGCGGAAAGAATGATACGCTCTGGTAATTATGATTTAATAATATTGGATATAATGCTTCCTAAGAAAGATGGTATTTCTATTTGTAAGGATGTAAGAGAAGATAATATAAATTTACCTATTATAATGATGACTGCAAAAGGAGAAATTGATGACAAGATACTAGGATTAGATAGCGGGGCTGACGACTATCTAGTAAAACCATTTGAGATGAAGGAATTGCTTGCTCGTGTCCGTGCCCTACTTCGAAGACCTCAGGATAAAATCGCAACAAAAATTAAAGTAAAAGATATTGAGCTAGATAACAATAAGCATACTGTAGTTAAGAAAGGTGTAAGTTTATCATTAACACTCAAAGAGTATGCGATCCTAGAGTACCTAATGGTAAATGCTGATCAAGTGATTACACGAGAGCAACTGCTTGAACATTGTTGGGATTTTGCGTATAGTGCATTTAGTAATATTACGGATGTTTATATAAAACAGTTACGTAAAAAATTAAAAGATACAAATGAAAAATATATTCAAACAATTAGAGGTGTGGGCTACACGTTCAAATCAAAGTAACTTCCGAAAGGCAGTTATACTTCTGACCACTTATTATACAGTTGGAGTTTTTGTGGTTTTGGCTATTTTTAATATCATGGTTTATAGTTTATTCTCAAATAATATACAAGCTTCAAGAAATGAGAGTATAGAAATTGTTTTAGGGCAAAGAAATATCGATGAAAATCAAATTGAAGAAATCCAAGATAATTTAATAAATGTTCTTTTAATATCAGATTTATTAATATTAATTGTTACTTTGATTGTTGCTTATATCTCATCAAAGAGAACTCTCGCTCCACTTGAAGAATCATATAAAAAACAAACTAGATTTGTAGCTGATGCAGCACACGAACTTCGTACTCCCCTTGCTGTAATGCAAGCAGGATCAGAAATGATCTTGAGTAAGAGTAGAACATATAGCGAATATATGAAATTCATAGGAGAATCCCTAGATGAAGTAAAAAGACTCACAACCCTTTCAAATGATTTATTATTCTTGGCACAAAATAATAAAAAGAAAGAATCATTAAAAAAAGAAGTCTCTCTTTCAGAAATATGTAAAAAACAATTAGATATAATGCGTCCATATGCAGATATAAAACAAGTACAAATAAATGAATCAATAGATAGTAATATTATGCTAAGTGGCAACAAAGACGATCTTATCCGCTTAGTGATCAACTTATTAAAAAATGCTATCGACTACAATAAAACACAAGGGACCTTAACCTTATCTCTAGAGAAAAATAACAGTGACATCGTTTTATCTGTAATAGATACAGGTATAGGTATGGAAAAAGAAGAGCTCTCTCATATATTTGAAAGATTTTATAAAATTGATAATTCTCGTACACAGAATTCTTCTGGTGCTGGTCTTGGACTTTCTATAATAAAAGAGATAGTTGATGAACATCACGGAACAATAAAAGTAAATAGTAAAAAAGATGAAGGTACTACTTTTAGTGTTATTTTCCAAGGAATATAACATTAAATACGTTCATCTAATTTTCATAATTATCATATATAATATGAATATTAATAATAATTACGAAATATAAATTATGTCACAATATGTTTGCTTAGAATGTGGTTGGGTTTACGACGAAGCTAAAGGAGATCCTGCAAGAGGCTACCCTCCTGGAACTAAATGGGAAGATCTTCCTATGGATTTTAAATGTGCTGATTGTGGTGTCAGGAAAAGTGACACTCACATGTGGCAAAAATTGGGCTAAATATTAAATTAAAATCGCACACATAAATGTATGCGATTTTAAAGATTACTACACTATATGAAAAAAGACCTAAAAAATGTAATTATAACTTTTGGTTTAATAGCCTTTGTTGCGACATGGGGGTCTTTGGTATACAAGAAAAATATAGAGAGTAGTGAATTATTAATTGTTCAGCAAGGAAAATTAAAAGATGCCAAAATTCTTGCTGACCAACAAAAAAAGCAAGCCTTACTGAAAAAACAAATTGCTCAAACTCAGTCTGCTTTAAATAATATTCAAAATCAAACTGATCCTGCTTCCACAGCTAAAGCAGATGCATTAAAACAGCAAGCTTTACTCCTAACAAAACAACAAACACAAATAGCTGCACAACAAAAAGCTGACCAAGCTATAGCACAGCAAAAAGCTCAAGCAATCGCTCAAGCTCAAATGCAAATACAAATGCAAAATAATATGAGCTCTAGTAGAAAATCCAGAGCTAGTTAATATTATATCTTACCAATCAAATCAACTCCTGGAGTTAGAGTGTCGCTTCCTGGTTCCCAGCTTGCAGGACAAACATTGCCATCATGCTCTCTGACAAACTTAGCTGCTTGTAACTTTCTCACAAGTTCTTTAGCACTTCTTCCTATATTATTATCATGTATTTCAATAGTTTTTAATACTCCATCTGGATCTATAATGAAAGTCCCTCTTAGTGATAATCCTTCATCTTCAATATAAGTTCCAAACATCCTTGAAACTTTTCCTGTTGGATCAGACATCATAGGGTATGTTATTTTACCAATAGCAGGAGAACTATCATGCCAAGCTTTGTGAACAAATGCAGTATCTGTACTTACACTCATGATCTCACCTCCTAGACCTTTTATCTCTTCGTAGTGACTTTGTGTATCTTCTAACTCCGTAGGGCATACAAAAGTAAAGTCAGCGGGATAGAAAATCAAAACAACCCACTTCCCTTTATAGTCTGAGAGTTTAATTTTTTTAATTTCATTATTATAAAAAGCTTCTAGCTCAAAATCTTCAACAATTGAATTTATATTTATCATATTTATATTTTAACAAAAAAGACTACTAGATACCAGCAAGCCCAAATAGTTTACCAATACCAAAGGTTATAATCATGGCAAGAACTCCCCCTACAACTACTCGTATAGTAGCTTTAACCTTACTAGCGCCCCCTGCATGAGCACTCAGAGACCCTGTGATAACGAGAGCTATCACAACAGCAATAAACGTCATAGGTACATATAAAGACGGAGGTGAGACCAGAATTGCAATTATTGGTATCATGGCTCCAGCTAGAAAAGCGAGTCCTGAGGCATAAGCTGCGTGGAAAGGATTGGCTAAGTCATTGGGGTTTATACCAAGCTCAGCATCTACGTGCGCTGCAAAAGCATCATGTAAGGTTAACTCTTTTGCTACTATCTTTGCGGTCTCGGGAGATAATCCTTTTTTCTGATAAATCATACTGAGCTCTTCTAACTCTTCTTCTGGGACAGTCAAAAGTTCGAGTCTTTCTTTCTCAAGTAAAGCTTTCTCTGTATCTTTCTGAGTACTCACAGAAACATATTCCCCTACAGCCATAGAAAGAGCTCCAGCTACAAGAGAAGCAACTCCGGCGATCAAAATAAAACTCTTTGGAACATCAGCTCCAGCAACTCCGACGATAACAGCAGAAATAGAAACAATACCATCATTAGCTCCCAACACAGAAGCTCGAAGCCAGTTTAGTTTACTATTGTGAGTAAGGTCATTATGAAGCTCAATGTGAGCGATTGGATCTCTTGCATTATTCATTTGGGAAGTATACC
>JBGSQV010000054.1:0-4818 GCA_041737855.1 Minisyncoccia bacterium
GTCTTTCCTATTGGCATAATAACAGCCATAATAGGCTCTACATTAGGAGCTCTAAAAGGCATGAGTCTAAATGCCATTACAGAAATAAATGTAATTGTATATTTGATCCAACTTTTCTTCATATATATCTAAACTATATCACAAACTCCAGAAACACAAGCGAGTTCTCTTTTAACCTCTGTTTCATCCTTTAATTCATAAGTAATAATTTTTGAGAAATCAAAGTCTGGCATTTTACTGGTTAATTCTTTGTACTGCTTTTCTGTTATTGCTTCATATGGGGCAAGTTGGTAAACGTGATTTGTTCGTGGTAAGAATGAAAGCCCTCCAACAATATCCCAATTCTGATAAATCCAATGTGCTACTTGTATCCATTCATTCTCTCCAACAGAAATTGTTACAGAGGGGTTGTGCTCAGTGTAATTTATTTTTACAATTTTCCAATGTTCAAGCTGATCAATAGCAGTTATATCATCTTTACATATTGCATCAACAGGCGCTTTCATTGGGAATTCAAGAACAAAAGTATTTGCATCACTATGGTTTTGTCCTACTTCTGGATAAAAAGGAACTCCTTGATCTTTCATCATTTTAAATAATGCATCAGTAGCAGAAATACGAACGCGACGAATATAGTAAGGTGCATGACGAGGATGCATACCAGAAGAACAGTCTACTGTCTGAGAAACTGTACCAGATGGTTTAACTGCAGTAATACAAGTAGACTCACCTACACCAAATCTTTTCGCATAAATTTTATTTACACGGATTGATTCAAGGCGAAGCTTAGTCAACATTTTTGCATCACGAGCAAGTTTTGAATCCCACTGTCCTGTGACAGATACTCCAAGTAATCTTTCTTCTTCACAATTGTTTTTCCATTCTTTTCCTAGGTATCCAAACTTTGTGAGAGTTGATTGATATGTACCGAGGATTGTAGCTACACGAACTTTTCTCATTAAATCTTCTTCTTTATCTTCTGCTCTTGCTACTACTTCGGAAAGATTACAAAATTGTCTCGAGCGAAGAATAATCTCTCCGCAAGGATTTGTTCCCATTTCTCCTATATAATTTTTAGATATATCAAGACGTCTCTTTGGAAGAGTTTTGGACAAAGAGCCACGATTAAATATTCCTCTCTCTCCACTACCTGATGCCATAAGAGAGATCCACTCCTTTAAGAATTCTGTTTCTGTAGGTTTTGTATTATAAACAGCAGAGTTATTGGCAAGCATTCTTTGGCCTTCATTAACCCAAAATTGACCATTCTTAGCATCACGCATATCTTGGTCGTCTAAATCAGACAATGATATAAGGGCGCTTCGGCGAACTCCACCTGAAACTACACATTCACCAATCTTACAAATAATATCATGAGCGTCTATATTACGTAGATGTCTTCCTTGACGACGGAATATACGTTCTCGAGTGAACCCTATAAGGTCTATGAGAGGCTGAGGGCCAGAACTCTTTCCTCCCATTATTTTTAGTCTAGCTCCTGCTGGACGCAAAAGAGAGAAATCAAATTCTACATCATCACCTGCAAACCAAGTCTTCATACCATAAACAAAAGCATCTGCCCATCCCTCTTTTGTATCTGGAACAACAAAGGTTGGAAGCTTTTTACCTGTTTGAATTTTAATCTGAGGAAGTGATTGTATATTTTTACTTTCAACAGAGAATCCAACACCAGTTCCACACATTGAAATATAAATTATGTCTCCAAAATCTTGAAATTTAGAAGGAGCAACGAAGGAACAATTGTAAGCACAGACATTTGTTTTTTCAGCTGCAGCTCCAGCAAATTGCAAAAGTCTCATTGATGGCATTGCTTCTTGCTTAAGGATTGCTTCTCTTACTTCTGCATATTCAGATTCTTTAAGAGTTGTACCAATCTGATCTTTCATAAATTTCATATAACGATCGATTGTTTCAATCCAAGTTTCTCTTCTTCCTTCTTCTTCAATCCATTTTGCATAAGATCGATAATAAACAAATTCAGAAAGTGGGTTTCTAAAATATTTTTTACTTTCATCAGTTAACTTTTTTACACGATCAGGAACAGAAACTCCATGAGAGCGAAGTCGAGCTCTCTCTTCTCTGTAAAGAATGTAGTTCTTTGAAGACTTCACATAGTCCGAAAGCATTAATTGCTTCTCAACAATGTCTTGAATGACCTCAACTGTAGCAATAAAACCTTTATCACCTTTGGCTGTATTCTCCAGCTCTGCCACAACTTTTTTTGCAACAACAAGAGCCTCAGATATTGAGCCTTCAGAACCAGCAAGCATTGCTTTATTAATGGCATTCGTAATTTTTTCAATATCAAAAGGAATAATTTCTCCATCCCTTTTTTGAACGCCCTTAATAAAATCATTCTTGCTAACTTTCTTTGAAGCTTTTGCGTCGACTATTTTTTTAACATTGGAAACTTTCTTTTTTGATGGCATAATTTTTAAATTTTAGTTAATAATGTTCCCTTTTGCTTTCGGGTTTACATTATACCCCCTACTTCCACAAGCATCCAAGGAATTTTGTGTGAAAATGGACACTATGTAAATTTTTTAGAAACCCGTCAAATTTTTAAAAGAAATTAAAAATATTTAACCGTGAAAACACTATTAATAAAGGATATTCTCATATTAAAAATTGTTACTATTTTATTATTAGAAAATGCTCCAAAAATTACATTTTTGGAGCATTTTTATTGATTAAATAATTCTAAAATGTTAGATAATAGACTCAAAACCACCAGCCTGAAGGTTCCAAAGCTTCTTATAGACACCATCCTCTTTGTTTATAAGTTTATTATGGTCATCATCCTCTATTATCTTACCGTTTTCTATAACAATTATGCGATCCATAGCCCGGACAGTAGAGAGTCTATGAGCAATAACAATAGTTGTCTTGTTTTTTATCAAATTATGTAATGCATCTTGAATAAGCATTTCTGATTCAGAATCAAGAGCAGAAGTAGCCTCATCCAACACAAGGATTGGTGCATTTTTAAGTATGGCTCGTGCTATAGCTACACGTTGACGTTCACCACCTGATAGTTTTATACCTCTTTCTCCAACATAAGTATCAAAACCTTTTGGAAGTTTATCTATAAAATCATCACAATGAGCCAAGGAACTCGCTTTTTTAACTTCTTCATCAGTTGCATCTCTTTTTCCATAACGAATATTCTCCATAAGTGTACGGTGAAATAAAACTGGATCTTGTGGAACAAAAGCAATCTGTTCTCGTAGGTTACTTTGCTTAATAGAATTGATATCAACACCATCAATCAAAATCCTACCTGATGTTAAATTAAATAATCTCATGAGAAGATTTACAAAAGTAGACTTCCCTGCACCAGAAGTTCCAACTATTGCAATCTTTTGTCCACTTGGAATAGTTAAAGAAAAATTATCAAAAACTTTTGTTTTATTTTTATCATAAACATAAGTTACGTTATCAAAGATAACTTCACCCTTCACGTCTTTTAATACTTTGGTAATCTTATCATCAACTTCGTATGGCATATTTAAAATGAGAGCCATCTCTTGTGCATCTGAGAAACTATCATAAAAGGCTCGAACAATACTAGCGAAGCTCCAAAGATTTTCTATTAATCTTCCGAGGTAACTTTGAATAAGAACAATGATAGGTAGAGTTATTAAACCAAGTTTCCAATCTCCAACAGCTGTCCAAAAAATAATAAATTCAACAACAACCGCATAAAAGGATTGAATTGCTCCTAACCCTTCCCATAAATACCAATTAAAAATTGTAGCTTTTCTTTGAGACTGAATAACCCCACCAACACGATCAACTTCATAATCATGTCCTGCAAAAAGTTGAATAGAGGAATGATTACTTATTGAGTCTGCGACAACACCAGTTGTCTTTGTGTCAGCTAAAGCAGCAATGACATCGTACTTCAATTTAAATTTAGTATAGATTAATGCTGTTATTAAAAAAATAAAACAAAAAGCAGCTAAAATATAGGCATATTTAGGGACAAGAGTATAAATTGCGATAACTGTTCCTATTAATCTAATAATAAGAGGAAGTCCATCATTAACTAACTTATCCATCAATCTTTCAAAAGCTCTAGCATATTTATTTATTTTTTGAGTTAATGATCCTCCAAAATTATTCGCAAAGAAAGAACGTGAGTGCCCGATCATATAAGAAAAACCTTGTTCTCGAAGACCTGCCATAACACTCGACTGGAAATATGAATTTGAAAAACCTACAACCCTCCTGAAAACCCAGCGAGTAAGTCCTAATATAAAAATAAGTATTACTATATTTTGGGCTATATTAACAAAATCAAATTTATTAGCACTTAATACATTCCACAATTTAAGAAACTGTAAAGGTATATAAATATCGAGACTCGCAGCAATAATTGATCCTATAATAATAGTAAAGAAAGAGAACTTAAAGTTCTTCATGACTTTCCAGAAATATTTGATTACTAGGTCTCTATGTAAATTTGAATAATCTTTTTCCATAAAATAAAAGGCTTCTAAAGCCCTGTACATAGTACATTACCAGATTCATTTATAAATTGCACTTATTTTAATTTAGACCCACGAAACATAGAATCTACAACAATTGAAAGTTTTATTGTTGCAACTCCAGTAACTTTATCTCCACCACCATAGTAAATATAAAGTAAACCTTTCTTCAAAATCATTCCGCATGGAAAAATAACATTATTAACAATTCCAACTTTCTCATATGATTCTTCTGGTTCAAAAACAGCATCAGCAGAACGAGCAAGAACTATGGTTGGGTCTTTTAAATCAAGTAAAACAAATCCAA
>JBGSQV010000065.1:0-2289 GCA_041737855.1 Minisyncoccia bacterium
TTGGATTTAGTAGAAAGGATCTTTTAAAGATGTCTCCATTTAAGAATTTAAAAATTCTTCATTACAGAATAGGTAAACTTGAAAAGGCTTCAGATATCATAGAGTCAACAAAATATGCACTCAATGTTTATTTCAAAATGAAAGAAACAAATCCAACTCTAGATACATTAGATATTGGAGGAGGTATGCCGATTCCTTTTGAAAGAACTAAAAAATATTCAATTGAAAAAATCTTAGAAAAACTTTTTGAACTTCTTAAAAAAGAGTCTGAAAAGAGGGGAATGCCTCACCCAAATCTTATTTGTGAATGGGGAAGATTTATGGTTGCTCCTGCTCAGATTACGATATTTAAAGTAATAGATACTAAAAAGATAGTAAATAAGGGAGTTGAAGCCAAGAAGTGGTATGTAATAGATGGTAGCTTTATGAATGACTTGGTAGATACTTGGGGTATAGATCAAAAGTGGTTCGTTGCCCCTGTTAAAAGTAGACCGGATATTAAGCTTAATGATGTATGGCTGGCTGGTTCATCTTGTGATTCCGATGATATTTATACAGGTATAGATGAATCTGTAACACTACCAGACTATAATTATAATGAGAATGATCCATTTTATGTAGTATTCTTTGATACGGGCGCATACCAAGACGCTCTAGCATCTCACCACTGCATGCTTTCATCTCCAATTAAAATAATCGCTGAGAATGGTCACATCGTAGTTGCTCGTAAAAGAGAAACCCCTGAAGATGTAGGAAAAGAATTTGGTTGGTAAATAAAATTTTTAGAGGTCTGACCGCTACGGGAGCGGTCGTCCCTCTGAAAAATTTTTAATTAAAATATAAACTAAAATAGTTCTCATAAAAGGGTCCGGATAAATTTCTGCTGAAATTTTCCTCATTGCTCGGCTCGACAGCCTTGCGCACGCCCCTTTTATGAGAACTATTTTTATTTACTTTATATATCCTTCTTTAACTAGAAGCTCTGCATTTAGTATTCCACCACCAGCAGCTCCTCGAACTGTGTTGTGAGAAAGTGCCACAAACTTATAATCAAATATATTACAATCACGTAATCGGCCCACAGTTACTGCCATGGCTTTATCATTTCCTCTATCTTTCTTGGGTTGAGGACGATTTTCTTCTTCTTTGTAAATTATAGGATTTATGGGAGCAAAAGGAAGATCCAATTCTTGAGGTAGAGATTTGAAGTTTGCCCAGATTTTAATCACTTCTTCTTTTGTTGGTTTTTTGTCTTTGAATGAAATATTTACAGTTGCAAGGTGACCATCTGAAACTGGTACACGAGTACAAGTAGCAGAAACTTTTAAATCTTTATTTTTAACAAATTTACCTTCTTTTATTTCTCCCAATATCTTAAGTGGCTCTTCTTCTGTTTTCTCTTCTTCTCCTCCTATATATGGGACTACATTATCAATCATATCGAGACTTGGAACTCCCGGGTACCCAGCTCCTGAGACAGCTTGAAGAGTAGTGATAATAATCTTTTTAATAGGATATCCTGCTTTCTGTAATGCATATATAGGAGTTATGTAGCTTTGTAGGCTGCAGTTTGGCTTTACTACTATAAAACCTTTATCCCAACCGTGATTTTTCTGTTGAATTTTAATCATCTTTAAATGGTTGGAATTTATTTCTGGTATTAGCATAGGTACATCGTCTGTCCATCTATTGGCACTGGCATTTGAAACAACGGGAATACCAGCTTCAGCATACTTTTCTTCTATTTCTCGGACTTTATTTTTATCAGTAATTTCAAAAGCAGAAAAGACGAAATCACATTTATTTTTTATTTTTTTAATATCCTCTACTTCTTCAACTTCTAACTCTGCTACGTCAGAAGGAATTGGAGTTATCATTTGCCATCGTCCTTTTACAGCCTCAGAGTATTTTACCCCAGCTGAGTTTGAAGATGCAGCAACATAGACAACCTTAAACCATGGATGGTTCTCAAGTAGTCTAATATAATTTTGACCTACCATACCTGTAGCACCTAGGATTCCTACTTTGAATTTTTTCATATAATTATAATGTTACTTAATAAATTTTTTATATAATACTTTAATAATTTGATCGATCTTATCTGTCTCTACAACTGCTTCCATTCTAGTGCAATTCTCATACAAGAAAGCACTTATTTGTAATCCCGTTTTCAATTTAATAAGCAAGTCATTAAATTTATTTACATCATCAACATCAAAATTACCAACTAAGAATATCATATTCACTTTCATTGATTTAATATGGTGAACCTTACTCTCTATCTCTTTA
>JBGSQV010000005.1:0-7748 GCA_041737855.1 Minisyncoccia bacterium
GATTATATTAAAATAATCCCCTATGTTTTTTGGTGCTGTGGTTAAATCTCCTATTGGAGCTAAAAGAGTATAATCAGAATTACTATCTGAAACAATACTCTCTTTTTTGGGAGTAACTGTAACTGGAGTATCAGACCCTATAACAGTATCCCTATCTGCTGGTGTACCATTTATGTTTCTATCAACTCCTTTTTGTGTTATTGCAGCATACTGAGTATAAGAAACCCCGTTATAAACTGGTATTACATAATATGTTGTTTCTGGATATAAAATATTACCAGTATGATATTCTCCCTTATTATCTTTTATTGTAACAGCCATTCTATTTACCTCTTTTATTTCTGTTGTTTTTTCAGAAAGAACCATTGTCACAATTCCCCCATCTGGAATATTTGTTGTTTCTAGGCTTAAAACCCAGGCCCATTGAGCTGTTTGAGTGTTTTGACTTTGAGCCCCTAATTTTAATGATATTGTTGGGGTTAAAGCAGATGCAAAAAATGGAAAAGTAAGACTTGCCACAAACATTAAACTAAATAAAATTGTTAAATATTTTTTCATATTATAAAATTAATTTTAATTGATTACTTACTTTTTGGAACATTTCACTTATGTTTTCGATCGCTATATTTATAGTGGCATATCCACCTCGTGAAGTTGGTCTGATTGTTAACTCTGTTTTTTTGGATGGTGTTGTCGTACTGTTTCCATTTATTTTCCAGCTGTAAGTAATATTATTATCATTATTTTTTAATGCCATAAAATAAGGTTCAGCCACTAAGGTCATTTCATCCTCAGTCATTAAAGTTTCTTTGTTTAATGCTTTATTGTAAAGAATTCCATCTGTTGGTGATTTTTTATAAAAAACTATTTTAGGTTTATATATTGGTATGTCTACCTCATTTTTTGCTGAGTAATTCCCCGCTACAGATGAAGCTTGTACTGATATTTTATTTATATCATCAAACATACTATTTTTAAATATATATGAATTTTTATTATAACCAGAAGCAGCTTCTACTACACTATCGAGATTACTCCATGTATAAGAAATACTACCATTACCAGATTGGATAGTTTGTGTATTCGGAATAGCTACAGCTTTTATAAGTCCACCATTTATAGGGAGAGACTTTCCTTTATAAAAAGGAGGAGTATATCCATCTTCAGATTCCCACATTATTTCAACTTCAGATGGATAGATTGCTACCTTTTTAGTGATAGTATTCATAGATCCAGCTGGTGTGATTGTTATATTAAAGACACTATAAGATCCAACTCCATCTGTTTTAAAAGAGTAACTTGTTTTACCTATGCCATACAGTAGTGTGTTTATTCCAGATTGCCATGTAATTATTGCTTTACTTAAATCTGTGGCATAACTGGATAGATTGATAGTAACATCTTGGTATGGTTGTGGGTTACCAGGAACTGTCTCTACACTTATCTCTCCCCCTTGGACTTCTATTTGTTGATCAGCATAGGAAATACAAGGTATATTTATTATTCCTAAAACAAAAAATCCAATGAGAAAAAATTTTATTTTTGTGAGTTTCACTTTATATATTATATAATAACTGCACTTTCTAAACAACCTTTATTTCTGTAGGGGTTTAACCCCTACGAAACTACTCCAGAGGTCCTCTGTGAACTCTATTCTAATTTGTGGTACTTGAAGCTTGAAGCTCATTCTTTGCTTTTTTAATAGCAAGAATTTGTGATGGGTCAGAAGTAATTATTTGGTCTTCTGTATATGAAGCTATTGTTTTAACGGCTACGTGCTTTAATCCAGCAAAGAATATACCCTCTCCTATGTTTGCTTCAAGTAGTAGATACTTTTCTTCATCAGTAAGATTAAATGTCTTCTGGAGTACATCTATGGTTGAGGGGGATTGTTTTAGAAGGAGCTGGATAGAAGAGTTTGTAACAATGGCTATTCCATAAGGACTTTTCATAAAGTCCCCTACATCTTGAGTTATAGTTGCAAGACCTAAATAATATTTTCTTCCTCTTTTTGCAATAGAATAAAGGAAAGAAGCTGTATCTTCTGATTTCATCATCCACCAAGCCTCATCTACTACAAGTAATCTCTTCTTAATATTTTTACGAACAGCATTCCATATATAATGAGTAATAATATACATAGCAATAGGTTTTAGTTCGTCCTCCATGTCTCTCACAGAGAAAACAATAAACTTTCTATTGATATCAATATTGGTTGGTTTGTTTAAGAAAGATGACCATGATCCATGTGTGTATTTGATCAAACGTTGCATTAAAGATTCGCTACCTTCCATACCAGAAAGAATAACTTCAAAGTCTGAAAGCATTGGTGGTTCTATATTTCTAAAATCAGAATCAACAGTGATATCTTTCAATGCGTAAGTTTCTGTGATGGCACTGTCTATAATAGAATCTTCTTCTGGAGTAAGTCCTCCAAGCATGATACGAAATAAACCAACAAGATTTATTGTGTTTGATCTCAAAACATCAGCTCCAGTTTCTTCTCCTGTAGGGATAGGTAGATCAAATGGGTTAATATGGTGATCAGAAGAAAGAGCAATATTGAAAGATCTCCCCCCTATAGCTTCAGCTAGATATTCGTATTCACGCTCAGGGTCGATAACAATAACTTCTGTATCAAACATAAGGGTACGAATGATTTCTAGTTTTGTAGCATAAGATTTACCAGCACCAGAAGTAGCGAAGGTTATAGAGTTATAGTTTGGAAGTGAAAATCTATCAAAAAGAATAAGACTAGAATTATGACGATTTACCCCATACAGAATTCCTTTGTCTTCTGTAAGATCAAAAGAAACAAAAGGGAAAATACTAGAAAGTGGTTCAGTATTTAGTTTTTGGTGGATACCTAAAATATCTGTCCCAAGAGGAATAACACTTTTAAAACCTTCATTTTGTTGGAATAAAGCAGGTTTTAGATATATAAGTTTTGATTCAAGGAGAGATTTTATCTCATTTTCAATTTTAAATAAATCATTATCATTTTCAGCATAAATCGTGATATAAAGACCAACGTCAAACATTTTTTCTTGAGCTTGCATCAAGTTATTTCTTAATTCCTCAAGATCTCCTTGTGCTGTATCTAGCATTGGATCACGAACAAGACCTTTTGATTCACGAATAGAAATCTGACTTTGAACTTCAGCTACTTTTTTCTGAAAAGAGCGAAGAATCTCAGCTGTTTCAATAGGATGAACAAAGATAGATATATCAAAAACCTTATCAAGGTTAATAATTGGAGAAAACCAATTATCACTAAGGTAGCGTGGGTATGATATCACAAAGAATGTTCTTGCTATTTTGTCTCCAAGGTTTAATGCTCTAGGTGTTATTTGAAGAGCAGAGGGGGCCACAATATCTTGAAGCTCAAGTGTTGCAGCTTTATATATTTCACTAGGAAGAACAGGCATAACCATACTTTTATGATTATTTATATCGTCTTTCTTTCCAAATAATGATGAAAATATTCCCATAATATTATAATTTAATTCCCTGACTTATATCTCCTGGGTTAAATGTTTTATAAAAAAGTTCGACAACTTGGTCTGTTTTAAGTTGAGATGTTCGTATTTCTATTCTTCCAAGACCTCCAGCTATAACTCCTACTCTTTGGTCTAATTGAGTTCTTTTTTCTTCAAAAGAAGCAAGGTCCATAGCTTTTTTAGTATCTTCTATTTGCTTTTTGGGTGTTCCTCCTCCAAGTAATCCATCTATTATATTGGTACTTGATTTTATTATTGTAGGGCTATAAGGAACAACAATAAAAAAGCTCTTTGTCATAATATTAACTTCATCTGTGAAAGATTTTATAAAATCGATATATTCTTTTGTTTGTATTTTTAGAAGAGGTTCTACTTGCTCCTTTAGTCTATCTTCTAAGGTTAGAAGATAGGGACGGATATCCAATCTTCGTGATTGCATTGATATTTGAACAGAGAAATCTAATCCATTTAAGAAATTTTGAAATTCGTTTATAATTGCAGTTTGTTCATCGGATGATTTTAGAGATAAGTTTAGTGATGAGGCTAAAAGAATAGCACGAAGCCCCCCATCTTTGAGTATAATGATTCCATTTCGAACTTCTTTTATTGGGACAAAATCTTGTGAACTTTTTGCGCTAATTGCCATAAAATTATTATTGATTAATAATTATTTAATACTAATCAACATATTAGTATTGTATCATATTAACTCAGATTAGTAATCGGTAATTATTTATTAATATTATCATCCTCCTCGCTCTCATTCTCTTTATTTTGATCTTGAACATCTAAACTCCAAGCCAGATCTTTTATTTTGTTTGTTGTTGTCATGGGGACCACTGAAACCAAAGAAGCTGAAGGATCTACCTCTTTTTCTTTATTTTCTGGTTTTACAAGTCTTTGTCTCCATATATATAGTTTACTTGAAATAAGATAATCAACTCCAGCTTGAAGGTAGAAAATAAAAGGTTTTTCATTTATTTTATAAAAAACAAGAAGAAGAGCGAGTCCTGCGACAGGAAGAATAAGAAAAATACCAATCCAAAGTGGTAATAATTTGTATATAACAAAAACTATTCCAGCCCCTCCTGCAAGATACACAAACTGACGAAAGGTAAAAGGGCCAAAAAGTTTGTCTTCTACATCTATAAATTGTGGAACTTTAAATTGCATAACTATATTGTACTACAGATTGTTAAATTTCTTCACGATACGGATCATTTGAATGTGATGAAGGTGTACTTATCTTTGGGGTTGAGTAGTCTGAAACAGCTTGATTGCTTACTGTTACCCCACTTAATTTATCATCCATTATATTTTTAGGAGCAATGGGAATTTCTGGTATTTGTGGAGTAATTTTAGTTGGTTCTATTGGTTTTATTTCCTCTTTTTTCTGTTCCTCATGTATAGGTATTGTAGGTAAATCTTTCTTTGTTGGGAAAGGAATTGTTTTTATTATATTTTCTAATTCTTTTTGTGCTGTATTTACACTATTTATAACAGGCGTTACTGGTTTTGGTATTTGAATTTCTTCTATTTTTTCAGTCACTTCGGGCACTTCAATCTTTTTTGGAACTTCTATTGGTTTTTTCTCTAAATCATTAGCCTGCAATTTATCACCAGTGACTGGTTTTGCGTATGGAGGTAATGGAATTTCATCATTACTTTGTGATTTATCATTAATTATTGTTTTATCTTCTCTTTCTTTTCTTAAGGATTTTCTTATATCCATCAATATGTCTTCATTTACATCATTAACTAAATTAGATATATCATTTTTAGGAATTATTATTCTGAAAGCCACCTCACTCTCATATTTGTCTGGGTGTATTTCATTGGCAATAACTTTTACTGTAATATCTTCTAGATCCCCCATTTGTATTATAGATAGTTTGTATTTTTGAGCTATTTTATATAGATTTTCTTTCCATTTTGAATGAGCTATAGCTTCTTGGACGTCTTTTGGCATATTAGAAAAACGAGGATCGTAAACTAAAGGTTTATCTTCCTTACTATCAGCTAATGATGATACATTTGATTCAAATGTATTCATAAGCTGATTTTTTATTTCCTTTAAAATGCTCTCATCTATCTCTTTTATTAAACTATTTTTAATATTTTCTTCTAAGCTTAATTCTTTGTTTAAAATATCATAATATTCATCGATGGAAATAATACCAAGCAATACTAGGGTTGTTTCAGTCCCGAGAGTTTCTATTTCTTTTGGGTTGATATTATATTTAGTACCTATTTTTTTTAATACATCCATCCATTCCATAGAAGAAAATACCTCCTGTGCTTCTTTTGGTAGCCTTCCAAAATATTCTGCTATTTTTTGTTTTAATTGTTCTTGATTCATATTATTTTTTAGTGATGCGCATCACCTCCATGAGAATCTGCACTACTCTTGTGTTCACCTATGTGCCCAAGATCTACATTAACCTTCATGCTTTTTAGTGAATCACTAATTGTATTTCCAAGATCTTTCATAAAATCACCCTCAACTTTTATTCCACCGTTACTTAATCCAACATTCTTTATTCCACCACGGACACCAGTAGCTACAGCGGCTATAAGACCAACTGAAGCTTTTGCTCCAAACCCTTCCCTTTGGTCTGATTTCATATCCGAAAATTTTCTTACATCATAACTATTTTTATTTGCTCCAGCAAAACCTCTTGTCATTGGGTTAACGTGTTTCTTTGATTCAGACCTCATATGATTAAAGTTCTTACTAAGTTCAGCATCAGAAGCTTTTTTAACAGCAATATTTAATTTAATATTTAATTTATTCTCTAATTTCTTCTCACCAATTCTACTTAATTTACCTCCTGCTGTAACATCCCCTGCTACCCCAGCTTTTATAATATCTTTTTCTATTTCAGCTCTATGCTTAGCTTTAAACGCCTCCTCACCCTTAACCTCATCCTTCGTTCCTTCGTCTAATAAGATCTCTCTACCTCTTGCATTAACACCCTTTCTTGCAGCATTTTCTGCATCAGATCGTTTTGTTTGATTGTATTTATTTTCCATTAATGTTTCCTCTTCCCCTGTTATTCTACTATTTTCTAGGACTTGACCATTTGCATCAATAAGACCTGCTGCTTTCTTTGCCTCATCTTCTTCATGTCTTGCATAATCTATACCCCCAACCTCTTTCTGTTTTTCGTTTAATTTTGCTCCAATAAATGATACTGGATTTCTTTTTACATTATTATCTTTTGCATGTTGTGCCCAGGTAGGGGCAGGATCTGTTGTTAGACCAGCCTTTTTATCAGATTCCCACTTAGCTAGTTTTTCGTTGAATTTAATCTTTTCTGATCCATAATTTTTTGCTCCCTCTGTTCTAGATGCTGCAGCCAATCCTTTACCGACTAGATTTCTTCCTAGTACGGCTCCTCCAACAGCTGCTCCACCAAGAGCAACTCCTCCAACGGCTTTAATTCCATTTGTAATTGTTTGGCCCATTTCTCCAGAAAGATCTGTTGCAATTTCCTTTGCTTTCATTAATAGAATCATTATAAATACAAAAGGAACAATGATCGCAACCACAAAGTTTAAACCAGACATACTACTAGCATTTATTACACCCAGACCTTTGTTCATGAATCCGACTATTACATACATAAAGAAGGTAAATACAGGAGCAAGGAATGCAAGCTTGAGTGTATCTGGCCACCAATGTTTCCACCCAACCATTTTTATGTTTTGAAGGGCTGGAACTGTATAGCTAAAGAATGCCAAAGGTACGAGTATCATTGCAAGCCACAAACCTATGACTCTAGATATGAAGATAATTCCACAAGACAGAAAGGCTATTATCCCTACAATATTCACTGCTGTTGCAAGTAAAACTATTATTATAAAACTACCAACGGTTATACCTTGGCCTGTTGTTGTTTTATCTTCATTTCCTGCAGCTCCTCTTATTTGTATGGAGTCAACTTTTGATGCCTCTATTATAAGTTTTTGAGGGTCAACTTTTGAAACTATAGCTTCAGATAATCTTATTTCTCCAAAATCTCCAAGATTATTTTTTATAGAAGTAACATTCCCATTACTATCTTTAGTTGCCTCTCCTACCGATATTGTATTTTGATTATAGAAAACTCTTGCCAGTATATTTGATGCATCTATGATTAGTCGAGTAGCAAAAAGACTAAAGTTCATCAGGAGTCCAATAATAACTACATTTATTATCATTTCTTTTGTTTTTACTCCGTGTAGATTTAAGATAGTTCCAAACGC
>JBGSQV010000012.1:0-3646 GCA_041737855.1 Minisyncoccia bacterium
CCAGAAGAAGCATTTTAATCATGGTATTTGTAGAAATACTGATATGCATATTTTTTATCTTATCATCCATACCCTCTTATAATAACACATTATAAGAGTAATTAGAATTTCAATATTTTCTTGAATTTGTCACTATCTTTATACGGGCCTATAATAGCAAGGTTTAAGTTTTTATCCTTAAATATAGTTTTTGCCATTTTTTGAACATCATCTATTGTAACTTTATTTATATCTTTTATTTTTTCTTCAAGAGTTTTTATTTCTTTTTTCATTAATTCCTGACTTCCATAGAAATTCGCAATATCATCAGTAGCTTCTAGAGACATTTTGGTATTCCCTATTATTATAGACCTTACTTTACTAAGCTCTTTATCACTAACTCTCTCTTTTATAAGAAGATTGCATTCTTTTAATATTTCTTTCAAGACCTCTTCTATTCTTGTATTATTTACTCCAGCAGAAATTTGAAAAGACCCATGATCAAGAAATGGTTGATTATAAGATCTCACATAATAAGCTACACCCATTTCTTCTCTCAACTTATTAAATAATCTTGAACTCATACCAGCTCCTAATACTCCAGAGAGGACAGAGAGGATTGTATTTCTTTTATCTCCAAATGGAAAAGTCCTAACTCCCAATACAAAGTGGGTCTGGTCTGTTTCTTTGTATTTTACTAATACATCGGGTTTATTTTGAATATCTTTTGTTTTTTGTTTTTTACCACTCTTACCAATAGGAACATCTTTAAAGTATTTATCTACTTCTTTATAAACTTCTTCATTTGTAATGTTCCCAGACACTATAACAACAGTATTCTCTGCTACATAGTGAGACTTTTTATAATTAATAAAATCTAAACGTTTCATTTTATAAATATTTTCTTTTATTCCAAGTATACTTCTTCCTGAGGGTTGATCACCATACAAGACTTCAGAAAATAAATCCTGAACATGAGAAGCTGGCATATCTTCATACATATTTATCTCTTCTATTATTACTCCTTTTTCTTTTTCCATTTCAACTTCTGGAAAAGTAGAATTCAAATATATATCTGAAACAATATCAAAAATTTGCTTGAAATTTTTTGGGTCTCCTTTTGCATAATATCCAGTATATTCATTTCCAGTAAAAGCATTATACTGACAACCAAGAGCATCTAGTTCATGAGAAATAATCTTTATTGTTGGACGTTTTGTTGTACCCTTAAAACACATGTGCTCTAGAAAATGGGAAACACCATTTATATCTTTTGTTTCAAAGTCACTCCCTGTCCCCACAAGCACGAGTACTGTCACAGTTGGATTATCTTTCATTGGCACAGTAACAACCCTTAAACCATTTTTATATGTCTTCTTTTTAGCTTTTTGCATATTAATTTAATTTTTCTTTTATATAACTAACAATATTTTCTTTTTTAATTCTCTCTTGGGTACCTGTATCACGGTCGCGAATCGTTACTGAATTATCGGTCAAAGTATCAAAGTCTACAACAATACACCAAGGAGTCCCTATCTCATCTTGCCTACGGTAACGCTTACCAATATTTCCATTGTCGTCCCACATAACTCTACCGAATTCATTCTTAAGTTCTCCATAAAGAAGAGTTGCGTAGTCACGAAGCTCTGGCTTATTTTTCAAAAGTGGTGAGACTGCACAAATAACAGGAGCAATGGAAGGCTTAAATGCGAGATATGGTCTTACCTCTTCTCCTGATGTATCTTCTCTATAAGAAGAAAGCATAACTGCTAATACTGTGCGGTCTACTCCAAATGTTGGTTCTACTACATGAGGAACAATCTTAACACTCTTTTCCTCATCTAGATAATCAAGTTTATGATTAGTTAAATCAAAGTTAGTTCTATATGCCAAACCATAAAGTTCTTTTCTTCCAAATGGAAAATCAAATTCAAAGTCTACTGTACGTTTTGAATAATGAGCAAGATCTCCTCCTTCAACTTCAAGCTCATGAACTTTATCCATATCTATCCCTACTTGATTCATCCATTCAAACATTTCATCTTTCCAATATTCAAAATATCTTGCCCAATCTTCCTCTCTCAAGAAATATTCTATTTCCATTTGTTCAAATTCACGAACACGAAAAATAAAATCACGAGGTGTAATCTCATTTCGGAAAGCCTTTCCTATTTGAGCCATACCAAATGGCAACTTTGGATGGAATGAATCAACAATATTTTTAAAATTTACAAACATTCCTTGTGCCGTTTCTGGACGAAGATAAACAGTAGCAGAAGAATCCTCTACTGCTCCTATTTGAGTCTGAAACATCATATTAAATTTTCTTGCATCTCCAGTCTTACCCCCACAATCATCACAGACACCTTTTTCCTTTAGTTGATCATCACGAAAACGCTTTTTACATTTTGTACATTCTACAAGTGGATCAGTAAATGTATCTACGTGTCCACTTGCTTTCCAAACAGCTGAATTCATAAGGATAGCAGCATCAACTCCATACATATCTGTACGAGAATCCACAAACTTTTTCCACCAGAGATTCTTTATATTATTTTTAAGAGCAACTCCTAGAGGACCGTAATCAAAAGTCCCAGCAAGCCCACCATATATCTCAGAACCAGGATAAATAAATCCCCTTCTCTTAGAAAGTGATATTATTTTTTCCATTAAATTGTTTTCTTGTTTTTCCATTTATAGTATTCTTAAAAATTAATAATTATTGAGTCACACGTCCATCACCATTTGATATAGATGTTGTAACAGCACTACCAACACTTTTAATAGTGGTATTTGTAAATGAATCCTTACCTGTAAGAGACGTTATCTTCATCAGCTGAGGAACACTTCCAACCTGAGACAATGATGGCTTTATAGAAACAAGGAAAGAAGCTTCTTTATTTGAATCTATCCCTGTATTTGCAGGGACTTGTCCTATGTTCCAAGTTACCTCACGAGTAACATCATTATAAGTTATATCCTTAGTCTCCCCAGCATATAAACCTATCCAATTCACATATATAGGAAGTATAGCGACAGCTTTAGACTCTATTATATTATTAGCAGAATTTGAAAGAGTCCAAGTTATTTTGTAGTTCGTCTCTGTCTCTGCTTTAGGAGTAATACTACCTCCTGCATAAGCTGCTGATGTTGCAATCTGAAAATCAGAAACTATCTTCACTATTTTTTCCGAGAAATTATTTATATCATCAAAAGTAGAACCAAGTTGTGGTTGCCTACCACGAATACTAACTTTTATAGAAACTTGTGGGTCTTTTACAGTATTTGATATTCCGATAAGTGAAGGCATCTTAAAACTAAAAGACAAACTTCCACTTTGACCCGGATTTATATTTGCTAAATCAGATACTGAATTTTTATCCCAAATAATCTGATTATTTGCTGAATCAAAAAATCCATTATTGGTTGTAACTGTACTTTTATCAAAAACATTCCCGGAAAGATTCACTATTATTTGACCATCAGTTATAAGAGTAGATAAATTATTTACCCAAGCAACTTCTGCATTTACAGTTTCGCCACCAGAAACAACATACCCTGCCTGATCTTTATTATTTACCAAAATACGTGCATCAAGAAATGGCTTTGTTATTAAAACTTTTTGCAAAGCAGAGCTATACACAACACTAACAACAGACTGATCCAT
>JBGSQV010000013.1:0-1961 GCA_041737855.1 Minisyncoccia bacterium
AAAATATCTGATTCACCAGAATCACCTAAGGGCAGAAATAATAGAGAGCTATTTTAATGAAGCCAATATATTACTATTTTTATTACGTCTATTTTTTGAATAAAATTTCAAAAAGTGCTATATTTTATACATGAACGAGCCAGATATTGATCCAAAATTACTAAAACCATACGATCCAAAAGAGACCGAAGATCGTATCTATAAACTATGGGAAGAGTCTGGATTTTTTAATCCAGATGTTTGTATAGAAAAAGGGGTTACAGATAAGAGCGCTAAACCTTTTACTATTGTAATGCCACCACCAAATGCTAATGGTAGACTTCATGCAGGTCATGCTCTTTTTGTTACATTGGAAGATATAATGACAAGATATCATAGAATGAAAGGCGAACGTACTCTATGGGTACCAGGGGCAGATCACGCAGGATTTGAAACTCAAATTGTATATGAAAGAAAATTAGAAAAAGAAGGTCGCTCAAGATTCGACATGGATCCAGCTGACTTATATAAAGAGATATATGATTTTACTATTACAAATAAAAAATTCATGGAAGACGATGTCCGTAGACTAGGAGCATCTTGTGACTGGTCTAGAGAAAAATTTACACTTGATCCACAAATAGTAAAAACTGTTCAAAACACATTTGATAAAATGTTTAAGGATGATTTAATTTATAGAGGAGATAGAATTGTAAACTGGTGTGCAAAACATCAAACTTCCCTATCAGAGGTTGAAACTGAATTTGAAGAAAGAACGGAGCCATTCTACTATATACAGTATGGTCCATTCGTTATAAGTACTTCTCGTCCTGAAACAAAATTTGGAGACAAGTATGTAGTAATGCACCCAGAAGATAAAAGATATTCTGAATATAAAGATGGTCAAAAAATTGAATTAGAATGGATTAATGGACCTATTACGGCCACAGTTATAAAAGACGAGAGTGTAGACATGGAATTTGGAACAGGAGTTATGACAATAACTCCATGGCATGACCAAGTTGACTTTGAAATTGCAGAACGTCATAACTTAGAAAAAGAGCAAATTATAGATTGGAAAGGTAAACTCCTACCTATTGCTGGAGAATTTGAAGGTATTCATATATCTAAAGCCCGCCCAATGATAATTGAAAAAATTAAAGAGAAAGGGCTTTTGGTTAAAGTAGATGAAAACTATAAACATAACGTTAAGGTTTGCTTCAAATGTAATACAATTATAGAACCACAAATTAAAGATCAATGGTTTGTAAAAATGCGTCCACTTGCCGATAGAGCTCTTGAAGCAGTAAATAATGGAAAAATAAAATTTTACCCAGAAAACTACGAAAAGATATTTCGCTACTGGATGACAAATACAATAGATTGGAATATTTCTAGACAAATAATATGGGGTATTCCTATTCCTGCAAAAATTTGTAATTCATGTAAAAAAGGATTTTCAGATCTAACAGATGAATTAAAAATATGTGAATGTGGAGGAGAACTTCGAAAAGATACAGACACATTTGATACATGGTTCTCTTCTGGACAATGGACATTGCTTTCACTTGGTTATCCAGAAACAAAAGACTTAGACATATATCACCCTACAAATGTCATGGAGACAGGACGTGATTTAATATTTAAATGGATACCTAGAATGGTTATTTTTGGATTATATCTACGTAATGAAATTGCTTTTGAGAATGTATATTTACATGGATTAGTAAATGACGAAAAAGGAGAAAAAATGAGTAAGTCAAAAGGTAATGTTGTAAATCCTATAGAACTTATTGATATATTTGGAACCGATGCATTAAGAATAGCCCTTGTAGTTGGAAATACACCTGGTATGGATTTAGCTTTATCTAGAGATAGAATTAAGGGTTATAAAAATTTTGCAAATAAACTTTGGAATATAACTCGATTTGTAATGTCTAGTATTCCAACGGGTTCATTCACAAAATCTAAACTGATTGATA
>JBGSQV010000017.1:0-17139 GCA_041737855.1 Minisyncoccia bacterium
CATTCTCATTTAAAAATAAAAGAAGATTTAAAAACAGACCCTTCTTTATTACAAGAAATAGAGAAAATAAGAATCATGTTTAAGTAGGGAATAAGTTAAGTATAAGTGTGTGGAAAAAGTGTGTTTATAAAAAAATTAAAAGTGGAAAAATGTAAGTTATTTTGAAAAATAAAATTTAGTTAACAAGTTAATTAAATTTACAAAAAATAATTTACAAAAATATGTTTGGTTTTATTATCTTTTTTCACAATCCACATATCCACACCCATAGTAATAGTAATAAGTATTAATAATATAAATATACACATTAATAGGATAAGTTAAATTGTAAATAAATTATGAAAATAGAATGCTCAATAGATAAAATAAAAAAGGCATTAATTTCTGTAGAAAGAATTACAGGAAAGAATTTAACTCTTCCTGTACTTAGTTCTGTTCTTTGGGTTGCAACAGGTAGAACACTTAAAATAAGAGCAACAAATTTAAATATTGGTATAGAAATAGAAATCCCAGCAAAAATAGAGAAGGAGGGTGTTGTTGCTGTTCGTGGTGATATTTTATCTTCTCTGTTTTCTATTCTACATGGAGATTTTATGGTTAGTTTTGAGTTAGTAAACGGTAATCTGCTAGTTAAAACAAAAACAAGCACAATTTTATTGAAAAGTATTTCACATGAAGATTTTCCAACAATTCCAAATATTGAAGGAGACAGTTTTATTGTTTCAAGTAAGAAGTTTATAGATGGTATTAAGGCTGTTTACTACAGTGCTTCTATTTCTGAAATAAAACCAGAAATTGGTAGTGTTTATATTTATCCTGAAGATGATATGCTTGTTTTTGTTTCAACTGATTCTTTCCGTTTAGCTGAGAAGAAAATAAAAATAAAACAGCAACTATCTTTTGATGGAATTCTAATACCATTCAAAAATGTAGTTGAGATTATTAAGGTTTTTGATGGAGTAGAGGATGATATAAAAATAACTCTTCAAAAAAACCAAATATCATTTAGAACAGATAATATATATTTAACTTCTAGGGTTGTGGATGGAACATTTCCAGACTACAAACAAATAATTCCTAAAAATCCCACAACAAAAACCATTGTTTTAAAACAAGACTTTATTTCATCTTTGAAAATCTCAAATATTTTCTCAGATAAATTTAATCAGATAATTTTGACTATAAAACCAAAAGAAAAAGTTTTTGAAATAGAATCAAATAATGTAGACATAGGAGAGAATAAAACTCTTATATCTGGTGCTTTATCGGGGGATTCTATTTCAGCTAATTTTAATTATAAATACATATTAGATTGCTTTCAGTCTATTTCTGGAGATAGTTTAAGTCTTGAATTAAGTGAAAACAAACCAATGATTATTCGTGGGGTAGATGACTCATCTTTCATGTATTTGGTTATGCCTATGAATAGATAAAATGGATTACAATCATATTACAAGTTTCTTAGATAAGTTTAGAAAAATAATCTTTCAGAAAGAAGAATTAAAAAATATCGTTGTTAAAACAATAAGTTTTGAAATATCACATCAGATTGAGGGTAAAATAGTAAAGATTAAAAACGGATATATTTATGTAGACGGATCACCTATGCTTCGCAGTGAAATAATGATACACAAAAAGCAGATTCTTGAGAAACTGAAAGACATATTACCAGATAATAATTTTTTAGATATTAAATAGTTTAGTTGTTTACCACCTCGAAAGAGGTGGTTTTTTCTCCTACATTTCCAAAACTATCTACACCAATAACTTTTAATGTGTTTGTATTTGATATATCACCTATGTTTTTAGGTACAAAACTTGTGTTAAATGGATATGTTTTTAAGGATGTTAGATATGTGTTGTTTATAAATACATCTATTTTTTTGATAGGATTTTTACTTGCTGATGTTATGGAGATATTTATAGTATCACCTTTACTGTAAACACTATTATCTAACCCAACTATATTTAAAATAGGTTTAGCTTCACCTGTATGAATAGGGTCATATGTTAATGGTTTATTGGCTACTGTTATTATTGGGTATTTGTATTTATTTGCTTCCCACCATTTTTGTACACCATACTCCCAGTTATTAAATTGAGAATCACTATTTCTAGTGTCTGTTTTTGTTCCAAGTGGGTCACTTTTATTAATCCAATACAAAATTGAGTGAACATTTGTAATTGAAATCTCTTTTTTGTATTCATCGGGTGTATATTCCGTGGCTAATTTATTTGAAAGGGAATCTAATGTAAAAGTATCTCCACCTTCCCAGAATCCTCGAACTATAGCAGGGGTTGATTGGTCTATTGGATCTGGTTTTTCAAATGATTCTACTGGTAAATTTTTTAGTGCCTCTGTCATCACATCGTTCCAGATGGGTCCAGCAAGCGCAGAGCCACCTTTTTTCATGGGTTTGTTGTCGTTGTTACCAACCCACACTCCAACAGCTACAGAAGGCGTATATCCAATCGTCCAAGCATCTTTATTGTCATTCGTTGTACCAGTTTTAACTGCAACTTCTCTACCTTTAACATTTAATATAGAATTTGCTCCAAAAGTTGGGGTTCTTGCAATATTGTCTGATAGAATACTAGAAAGAACACGAGTAGTGTTTGATTTTAGAATTTGTTGAGGGTGATTTTCATATTTTTCGAGTATTTTTCCATCACCATCTTCAACTGAGAGTATTCCAACAGCAGGATTTCTAACTCCACTATTTGCAAAAACACCATAAACAGAAGTCATATCTAGTAATGTTGTTTCTCCTCCACCAATAACAAGAGATAATCCATATTGATTTGGATCATTTGTTAAGGTTGTGATTCCTAAGTTATGTGCCATTTTAATAGAATCAGAAACACCAACTAAGTATAAAAGTTTTACCGCCACAACGTTTATAGATTGAGCTAATGCGTTACGGAGGGTCATTGGTCCGCGAAATTTACTACCATTAGAATCACTTGTGTCGTAATCATTTGGTGAGTAACAAGTACTCTTGGTATCTAATCCATTAGGATTACAAGATGAATTAAATTCAGTTCGGACATCAAATAGTGTTGTTTTATCTGTATATCCTTTTTCGAATGCCAAAGAATAGACAATTGGTTTAAAAGAAGATCCTGGTTGTCTTGCTGCTACAGCTACATTGAAATTACCATCGATATTTTTTGTATCAAAATAGTTACGAGAGCCAACCATAGCAAGTATCTGACCTGTTTTTGGGTCTATCGCAACAACAGCATCATTACTACCATTCCAATTATCTTCATTTTCTTTTGAGTGAGCCAATGCAGACTCCTCCGCTTTCTTTTGAAGATCATAATCGATTGTAGTTATAACTTTTAAGCCACCATTTTCAAGGGCATCTATACCATATCTGTTCTCTAAATAATTTTTAATAAAGAAAACAAAATGAGGTGCTCCAATATTCATTGGTTGTTTTGGTAAAAATGTAACAACTTCAGCTTTTGCTTTGTCGTAATCTTCTTGTTTTATAAAGTTTATATCTAGCATCCTTTTTAACACTAGGTTTTTACGTTCATCAAGTTTATCTTTATTATTACCATAAGGAGAGTAATATGTTGGCCCATTTGGGATAGCTGCTAAGTATGCAGATTCTGCAAGAGTTAATTCTTTCGGGTTTTTTCCAAAGAATGCTTTAGTTGCTTCTTCTATTCCATAAATATTTCCTCCATATGGAGCTTCATTTAAATAGAGAGCTAGAATATCCTCCTTACTCATAACTTTTTCAAGTTTTATAGCTAAAATCCATTCTTTTATTTTACGAGAGATACTAACCTCTGGTGTTAAGAGAGTATTTTTTATTAATTGCTGGGTTATAGTTGAACCACCCTGAACTTTTCTTCCTGTTAATTTTGCCCAAACAGTTGATCGAAGTATAGAAGAAATACGGATACCATTATGTTGATAAAACTCTGAGTCTTCTATAGCAACAGTTGCGTTTAAAATATTCACACCCATGTCTTCGTAGGGAATAACTGTCCTTTTTATATCTTGGTGAACATCATAAAGAAGAATAGTTCCAGTTCTGTCGTATATCTTAGTAGAGCTTTGAACCTTTCTTTCTGTGAATGATTTGAAGTCCGGAAGTTGCAATGTACTCACCCAAATAGCAAAAATACCAGTAATAAGAAGGCCTGCCCCCAATATAAACAAAAACGTATTTTTAATAGATATCTTCTTTAGGTGCTTTATAAATTTTTTCATACCCATATATAATAACATAAATATGTTAAAATAATTAAATGGCTAAAATAGTAACAAATAAGGACAAAATAGATAATCTTTTAATTCGTGGGGTTGAAGAGATTTTTATAAAAAATGATTTAGAAAAAAAACTATTATCTGGTAGACAGTTACGAATAAAACTAGGTATTGATCCAACTAGTCCATATATTCACCTAGGAAGAGCTGTAACTCTTCGTAAGTTAAAATCTTTTCAAGAATTAGGGCATCAAGTTGTTCTTATTATTGGAGATTATACTGCAAAAATAGGAGACCCTTCAGATAAATTAGAAAAGAGACCTATGTTAGATGATAAAACAATAAAAACTAATTTAAAAAAATACTTAGATCAAATTTCCTTAGTTCTTGATATGAAAAAAGTAGAAGTTAGATATAACTCACAATGGCTTAAAAAAATGAATTTTTTTGAAATAGGAAAACTTTTAGAATGTTTTACTGTTCAGCAAATGTCAAAAAGAAGAAATTTTAAAGAAAGATTAGATGCGGGAACAGATATTTTTATGGTTGAATTTTTATACCCAGCTCTTCAGGGTTATGATAGTGTAGAGGTAAAATCCGATGTTGAAATTGGGGGGTTTGATCAACTTTTTAATTTAAAGGCTGGGAGAACTGTTCAAAAAAGATATGGTCAAACAGAACAAGACATAATGACTCTATCAATGCTTGAAGGGACAGATGGAAGAAAGATGTCGTCATCTTGGGGGAATATAATATCTATTATAGATACCCCAGAAGAAATGTTTGGAAAAATTATGTCACTAAAAGATGATTTAATCACCAAATACTTTTTATTAACTACCGATATGGACAAAAAAGAAATAGAAGTAATTTCTGATAATTTAAAAAACGGTGAAAATCCAATGATTTATAAAAAGATGTTAGGAGTTGAAATAGTTAGTTTGTATCATAATAAAAACAAAGCATTAAAAGCTCAGGATGGCTGGGAAAAAACTTTTTCTAAAAAAGAAATTCCAGAGGACTCACTAGAAATAAACGCAAAACAAGATGAGTTACTGATAGACATTATGCTTGTTAATAATCTTGTTTCATCAAAGACTGATTTCCGTAGATTAGTAAATGAAGGAGCTATAACAAACCTAGATACTAATGAAAAAGTTTCTTCTCATACAGAGAAAGTAAAAGAGGGAACATATAGAATTGGTAAAAAAAGATTTTGTAAAATAATAATTAAATAAACTATAAACTAAAAAGCTGTCCAACACCTTGTATAAGGTGTTGGACAGCTTTTTAGTTTATAGTTCTGAGTCGTCTAATCCCATTTCTTTTAGTTCATCATCATCTTCTTCTATGAAGTCATCATCAGTATCGTCTGTAACTTCATCGTCTTCTACGGTATCACTAAAAGTATCGTCCTCTTCCTCCTCTTCATCACCAATATCTATTTTTATTTCTTCGTCATCCATATAACTCATGTAGAATAAGTTAAAATTATAATGCATTATTTGTATCAAAATCTAATTTTCTTTGCAAGACAATTTACCTGTGGATAAACTTAAAAACTTATTTGTTTAAAAAATCATTTAAAATCAAGCCTTTCACAAGCTAAACAAGTGAGACCTATAGCAATAGCATCTACTTCATCATCTGAATTTATATCACTTTTTATGTCTATGAGTTTTGGAACCATAGACATCACCATTTGCTTACTAGCTTTACCATACCCAGTTACTGCAACTTTTATTTGTGGGGGGGTGTATTCGTACACAGTAAGGTCGTTCTTTGTAGCAACATATATTATCACACCCCTTGCTTCTGCTACACCCATAACCGTTTTCTGGTTGGTTGTAAAATATAATTTCTCTATTGCGAGAGCTTCTGGTTTATATTTTTTAATTATTTTTTCTACTTCGTTTCCAATATTTTTAATTCTTTCGTTTAAAGGAATTTTTGTTGTCGTTTTGAAACAATTTGAATACACTAAAAGATCTTTTTTTAATAAAGTTTTTTCTATAATAGCTATTCCAACTCTTTCAAACCCTGGATCGATAGATAATATTCTCATTTTTATTTTTCTATATACTCATAACCCAAATGCTCATAGCCCTTTTTTGTTACAATTCTTCCTCTTGTTGTACGATCGAGTAAACCAAGTTGGATTAAGTATGGCTCCATAACTTCTTCTATTGTAGCTTCTTCTTCACTAGTAGCAGCACTTATTGTTTTAAGTCCAACTGGTCCACCATTAAATTTTGAAATGATTATATCAAGTACTCTTCTATCAGAAGATGATAAACCAAGCTCATCTATCTCAAGTAAAGACAAAGCTTTCTTCACAGAGTCTTTTGATAATGGAGTCTTGTGTACTTGAGCATAATCACGACAACGCTTTAGTAGGTAATTGGCAGTACGGGGAGTGAAGCGTGCTCTTTTTGATATTTCATCCATTGCATCATCTTCTAACTCTACTCCAAGTATTTTTGCTGAGCGAGCTATTATCTTTTTTATTTCATCGTGAGTATAAAATTCAAGACGAAATACTCCTCCTGAGAATCTAGAGCGAAGAGGGGAAGAGAGAAGTGCTATTCTTGTTGTTGCGGCGATCAAAGTAAAAGGTGGAAGCTCGAGTTGGATAGTACGAGCAGATGGACCCTTACCAATAATAATATCGAGCACACCAGACTCCATAGCAGGATAAAGTATTTCCTCAACCATTTTATTTAGTCTATGAATCTCATCTATGAAAACGATATCTCCAGGGGCAAGGTTGGTAAGGATAGAAGCAAGGTCTCCCACTTTCTCTATTGCTGGACCTGATGTTATTTTTATTTGTCTATTTGTTTCTTTTGCAATTAGGTGAGCTAAAGTTGTCTTTCCTAACCCTGGGGGACCATAAAAAAGTATGTGTTCTGCGGGATGAGAACGCTCTTCTGCTGCAGTTAAAAGTATCTTAAGATTAGCTTTTATATTTTCTTGCCCTATATATTCTCCCCATATTTCAGGACGAAGGGTTTGGTCCAAAAAGCCTTCATCTCTTGGGGTTAATGGGGATTCTGAAGGGGTATTTTTGGTTGTTTTGTTAGTACTTGACATTATATTTTTAATATGATATACTCTTTTTAAGTGGTTATGTTTTTATTATAGCATTTTAATCAAGAGGATATAAATCTCTAAGCAATCGGCCCCGTGCTCTATATCTGTGCATAGGACGTTCTGGTTTAGTTAAATTTACTGGGTCTATCCTGTAATCCTATATTACTTTGTAAGTGTATGCTCTCAAAGGATTGTTTAGAGATTTATGTTTTCTTGAAATAAAAACCCCTCGATTTAAATCGAGGGGTTTTTATTTTGTATATATTTTACCTCCACACCCATATTTTTATTTTATAAATAATCATTTTGTTATTTATAATTAATGAGATGAAATCTATAAAAATATAGGTGTGGGGGTTTATTCTTCGTTTAGATCTACCGCACTACCAACTTCTTCAAGGGAGGTTATTCCTTTCAATACTTTTATCAACCCATCTTCTCTCATATTGAGTGTACCTTGATGTGCAGCTATCTTTTTTATTTCACGTTCACTTGGATTTTCTGGAATTATCTTTTCTATTGCTTCATCATTATATATAGCTTCAAAGATACCCATTTGTCCTTTGTATCCAGTATTGTTACATTTATCACACCCTACAGCCTCATATATTTTAAGTGGAGCATTTGCATCAACCCCATAGTTAGAAAAATCTTTATCATTACTCCTCATTCCCTCAAATATTTTTTTGATTAAGATATTTTCTTTTTCGGTTATAACTTTTTCTTTCTTACATTCGTTACATAACTTTCTTACCAAGCGTTGGGCAATAGAAAGTGACAATGCAGACACAAGTGTTTTAGGGTTTACTTCAAGATCGATAAGACGAGGAATAACTCCTGCAGCATTATTTGTGTGAAGGGTAGAGAAGACCAAGTGACCAGTAAGAGCAGATTCAACAGCTGTCTTTGCTGTCTCGGCATCACGAATTTCTCCGACCATTATTACATCTGGGTCTTGTCGGAGAGCAGAGCGTAATCCTTCTAAGAATGTATAACCTTTTTCTTCGTCTATTTGAGTCTGTGATATTCCATGAAGGTGATACTCAATAGGGTCTTCTATTGTAATTATTTTTATTTCTTCAGAATAAATTCTTTGCAAGAAAGAGTAGAGGGTCGTTGTTTTACCAGATCCAGTAGGACCAGTAAGAAGTATAAGTCCGTTTGGCTTCTTTATCTCTTTCATAAATATCTCATAAAGCTTTGGTTCAATTCCCATATCTTCTAACTTTACACGTATGGACTTAGGGTTAAGTATTCTCATTACTATAGATTCACCGTATGCTCCTGGCATTATAGAAACACGAAGACTTATCTCACTTTCATCTAGGAATATACTGAAGCGTCCATCTTGAGCAATGGCTGAGTTTGTAATCTTAAGTCCAGATATGAGTTTGATTCTAGAATTTATGAATTTGTGAACAAAAGGAGGAATGTCTATAAGCTCATGGAGAACTCCATCAAGGCGAAGACGTAAACGAACCACTTCTTCTTCTGGCTCAAAGTGTATATCAGAAGCTCCTATTGCAATAGCTCCAGCTAAAACAATCTCTAGTATATGGGAAGTAGTATGAGTTTTATCTTTCTCTGCTTCTGCGATAGTATTTTTAATATCATCCATATTCTTAATTTCAGACATTATTTCTTTTAGAGCATCTCCAGAGATTGTAACTGTACCCATTTTTGATTCTGAGGCATAAGAAATTTCCTTATATCTATCCCACGCTTTCTCTAGACTAGCGAGTGAGGCCATATAAAAATGTGGAGTAAAATTGTGTGAAGTAAAGTAGTCTGTTAATTCTTTGAGTTTTTCTGGTTGAGGAGAACGAACAGCTACATGGATATTCCTACCTATCATTTTGAAGGGAGCAACTTCTAAATCCATAGCTTCTTTCTCGGGAATAGAACGAAGTGCATCATTTTCAATAATCATACCCATTAGGTTTATAGGGGGGATTCCGTATTTGTCTTGAGCTAGAGCTTGAACCAGATCCTCCTCCTCTTGTTTCTTGAGGTCTTCTAAATTCTTCTCTTCTTTTTCCTCGTCGAATATTATTGTCATATATATATTATATATTATCTGGACGATAATTAATAGTTATTAGGGATTAATAGTTGACTTTTTTATATTTATCTTGTATAATTTAACTAAATTCAAAACTAAATAAAAAATTCAAAATGAAAAAAATTATTCTTTTAACCCTTTTAGGGTTTATTGTATTTGGTTGCTCATCATTACAGCAAACAGTGACCCCCGTCTCACAGGAGCGGGCTTTAGTGGACACACCTATCGTATGGAAACAATCCTATTTTGATAATGTAAAAATAGGAGATTCTTTATTTTTTTACAATCAAGATTCCATAATGATTGAAAAAACATTTTTAGAGGAAACGATTTTTCCCAAAAATGGAAATGTAAAGGCAATTCACAAAATTATTCCAGTTTTAAAATCTGTTCCAGCTCTAACTGCAGGTCGCTGGATATCTGGAATCGTTTCGTCTTCTGGTGAGATAAAGCAAATGACCATTTCTTTTTCTAAAAGAAAAGAAACAACTTATAATCTAGTTTTTACAAAACAAGAAGACGGATCATTTCTTTTGGAAAAAAATGCTTATTTAGTTTTTAAGGGGTATCGTTATCCTGTAAAAATAAATACTTACGGAGACTGGAAGCTTAGGTTTTATTATTCTGAGGACAATATTACAGAAATAATAAAAGAGCAAGCTGAAGGTTGGAAAACAAGCAAAACTGAAACATCAACAGAAGATTTAATAAATGTTGGTGAACAACCTACTATAGAGAGATAACTCTTTATAAGAAATAATAAAAACCTCAGAACAATTATGTTTTGAGGTTTTTGTATTAGTTTGACATGATTCTATATATATGATACTTTTGTAAAAAACAATTCCTTAAATAATTTAAATTAATAAATATGGACTTAGAACAACTAAAGAAAAAGATGAACCAAAAAGGGTTTATTTTTTTATACACATCCGCTATTACTTTTGTTATTTGTATTGCTTATGGCATTCCTTTGTTTAATGGAATACCCCATAGTCAGGAATATTTATATATAATAAAATTTCTTACATCTATGGTCGCTACTCTTATTCTTTTTTATTTTGCGACCAAATATTGGCCGTTTGGTGATGAAGATATAATAGTTGTTAAATATAAAGACATAATTTATTTAGCTGAAATAATTAATGGCAGTCCTTGTAAAATTTATCGAATTGAATTAATTCGTAAAAATGGTGGCATTAAAAGAAAAGATATATATTTTTCTTTTAAAGAAAACTATATCTGTATTCAGGGGATTGATTTTATCCAAAGTAAAAAACTCAATAAAGATAACATTTTTTCTATGGCAGCTATTCCATCTAAAAACGGAAAATCTATTCAAGTAAAAATTGAAAAGATCGTTTAGGTATAATTTTACTCTTATATAAATAAAAACCGCATATTTTCCAAGAAAATATGCGGTTTTATTATACACAAGGGGTGTATAACTAGACTTGACAAATTAAATGAAATAATATATAATTTATTCAAATGTCAGATCTCCTGTTTTTTGGTAAATGTTTAATTTAAAGCATAAAACCAGATTTTTGGAATCTATAAAAAAATAAAATCATGAAGAGAGTAGTAATTTTTTTACTTTTAGCCCTAGGTTGGTTAGACGTAAGCGGACAAACAGGTCCTGTTTGTCCTTACAACCATCCCTCCAAAGAAACTCTTCATGCATTAGCATTAGAAGAAACTTCAAAGGGGTCAAGTTATCGGACATATATAGTCCAAGTGATAAACGTAGGATTAAAAGACACTACATTAAGAGTGTCAGATTCCTACATAAACTTTATATTTCAACATCTTCATTTAGAGGAGGTTGAGTTAAAAGAAGGATATTATTTAAATTCCGGTTGGAATCCATCATTAGGAAAAATGATTCCAAGTGTGGGTCATGGACTTGGTTGGGGTTTCCAGTGGGTGTTTAGGATTGGTACTTATTCAATAGTTCTTATTAAGGAAGATTGTGGAAATATTTTGGTTGTTCCTGTTATCAGGAAGATAACTCAAAATAATACAGCACTGCAACCTTACATAAAGAATATTGATAGAAGGCCAGTTAGAGATGATTGGCGTAATGGAGGTAGTGTAGTTGTTATCATTAATAACGAAATACAACCAGCTCCCTTGCCTGTAAATGTTTATGTTCCTAAAAAAAAGCAGATAAGCTTTTGGGGGATTGCTCTCCCAACTGCAGGTTTAATTGCTATTATTTATGCAATAATAAAATTATTGTTAAATAATAATCAGGCAATTATTCCTCCTGTTGAGCCAAGGGGTCCCGGTGGTGCACCAGTTACACCTCCAGTCACTCCACCAGATGGAGGAGATACAGGTGGACCAGGAGGTTCACCCACTACTCGTTAAAGTTGTTCTTTAAATTATAATCTGCTGAAGCAAGTGTATATCACACTTTGCTTCAGCACCTTTTTAAGTTTTCAATTCTTCGAAATTGAAGGTTTAAAATCGTAAAGTTAATAATTAATAGTTATATATAAAAATTATATGAAAAAAAATATTAAAAAAATAATAGTCGGAATGTTTGCTTTTGCTTTGCTCTTTACTGCGCATAGTGCTTTTGCTGCTACTTGGAACGGAGCATCAAATGACTGTAAAGGGATAAGTATAGTAAACTCCACAACCAATGAAGGGTATGCTTATCCTTGTTGGCCTTCTACATCCGTATCTGCTGATGCAGGAGATACTCTAAATATTCGAATTTATTATCATAATACAGGAACAGTAACAGCAAATAATACAAAGATTTTTCTAAATGCTCAAACTGGTTCTACTGCTTCTAGTAGTAAATCTTTTTCTGGAAGTATAAATTCTGATCAAGGAAATTTATCTCTTAGTTCTGTTGTTGCAAATCTTTCTTCTTCTCAGACAATAAGCTTTAACTCTGTTAAGTGGTATACAAATAATACAAGCGAAACTCTTACTTCTCTTTTGAATGGACAATCTGGTTCAGAAATTTTAAGTAGTGGTTTAGATATCGGTTCTATTGCTCCTGGGTGGGATACTCAAGGTTCACTAGTTGTAAGTTTCCATGTTAGTAACACAACAGCTCCACAATTATGTCAGAATACTTCTGCTAGTAATTACGGAGGTGCTTTACCTTGTTCATATCCTCCTGTTCAAACATGTTCCATAAATAGTTTTTCAGCTAATCCAACATCAATGAATTCAGGCAGTTCAGCAATTCTCTCTTGGAATACAAGCGATTGTACATCTGTAAGTATTTCAAATGTTGGAAATGTTTCAGTCACTGGATCAAAAACTGTTTATCCTACTTTAACTACTACATATATATTAACTGCTTATAGTCCAACAAGTGGAAATAAAACAAGTACAGCTACAGTTGTTGTTAATGCTCCAACTCAAAATTGTTCAATTTCAAACTTTACGACAAATACCTCATCTATAGCTTCTGGTGACCCAGCTACTCTATCTTGGAATACAAGTAATTGTACTAGTGTAGTTATTTCTAATCTCGGCTATAATGTTCCATTGTCTGGAACACAAACTGTGTATCCTACAACTCCAACAACTTATATTTTAACTGCATATGGTTCTACGGGTGTGGTTCAAACAAGATCTGTTTATGTTAATGTCTCAGCTCAAATCTGTCTTGTTACCTCAGCTACCAATTATTTAGGTACATTGCCTTGCCTTTATTATCAACAGCCTACTTACAATACTTGTCATGTAACAAGTTTTTATGCAGATGATAATTATATAACAAACGGTGAATCAGTTCTTCTTCGTTGGAATACAGAAAATTGTAACTCTGTAAGTATTTCAGGTGTTGCTAGTGGGTTAGCATCAAATGGTAGTTATCGTGTTTACCCTAGTTATACTAGAACCTACATACTGAATACATCTGGAAATTATGGTTCTGATTCTAAATCTATAACAATATCTGTTAACGATAACAATAATAATACTTCTTACTGTTCTATTGATAGTTTCACTGTAAGTAGTACATATATTAATTCTGGATCTCCTGTAACATTAAGATGGAATACAAGTGGTTGTAGTAGTGTAAGTATATCTAACCTTGGTTACAATGTTCCAACTTCTGGATCACAAGTTGTATACCCAACAAGTACTACTAACTACGTATTGAGTTCTTATGGAAGCAATAATATTTCTAGATCCGTTCAAGTAAATGTAAATTATGTTAATCCAATTATTCAACCAGTTGTAGTTTATAACTCAAACGTTGTGACAACTGTTGCTACAAATATTTCTCAGACAGGAGCACAGTTGAATGGATTAATTACAAATACAAGTTACACAAATTCAAACGTACACTTTGAGTACGGAACAAGTGTAAACCTTGGTCTAAGTACAGCACCCAAGACATTAACTGGAAATACAAATTTTAGTGAATATGTTTCAGGATTAAGTCCTTATACTATTTATTACTTCCAAGCAGTTTCTGAGGGTTCAAATGGAGTTTCTCGTGGAGCTATAGAAGTCTTTAGAACACTTGGAACTGTTACAACAACAAACACAACAAGAACAATCGTTGTTCAAGGAACAACAGTAGTAGGATCAGAATCTCCAATTATGCTTAAGATTGAGAATCGTTATCAATCAATCGGAGTAAATGACATTATTGAATATACTGTAACTTACAAAAATATTGGAAAAGTAACTCTAACACATCCTATATTACAAGTTATTGTTCCTAAGGGAATTATTCTTACAAACTATACACAGGGAACTTACGCAGAAGATACAAACACTTTGACTGTTCAACTTTCTGACTTAGCTGCAGGAGAAGAAGGTTTTATAAATCTTCAAGGTCAAGTAGTTTCAATGCCTTCCGATACTGCTCAGATAGTAACAACAGCAGTTCTTGTTTATACCAATAAAAATGGATCACAAGAAAATGCTATGGCTTACGTTCTAAATAGTCAAAAGGTTATAAGTAATAATCTATTAGGAGCATCAGCTTTCTTCTCTGGAATATTTCCATCAAGTCTTATCGGTTGGTTGTTCTTAATAATCCTTATATTATTATTGATACTTGTTGCACGATCACTCTATAATCGTCGTGATGTAACAACTACAACAACTCAAAAGACAATTAGTCACTAATATATAGATAAAAAATAAAAGCTCAAACATACCCCGACTTTGGTCGGGGTATGTTAATATATGGGTATGAAAGTTAGATTCAATAAAGAGGAAATATCTGATATTTCTCAAAAAATATTAGACAAAATAATAAATATTAAGCACGACAAGGCAAAAGTCTTGGCTTTGTCAGGGGAACTTGGTGCAGGTAAAACAACCCTCACTCAAGAGATAGCAAAATCTTTCGGTATTAAGGATAAAATAATATCTCCAACTTTTGTGATTATGAAATTTTATAATATTAATTCTAAATCAAAATATTATTCTCATTTTAAAAGATTGATACACATAGATGCTTATCGTTTAGAATCATCCGACGAATTACTTAAAATCGGTTGGACCGATTTAATAGGGGATAAAGACAATCTTATAATCATAGAGTGGCCAGAGAAGGTAGGGGGAGTACTAGATTCTAATTCTTACTTGGTCAAACTAGGACACGTAGACGATCAAACTAGAGTCGTAGAATTCTGATATAATAGGGATAGATGGCAAAAAAGAAACTAAAAAAAGACAAGGTAATTTTGCTTGATTCGCATGCAATTATTCATCGTGCCTATCATGCGTTACCAGAGTTTATGAACTCTCGTGGTGAGCCTACTGGGGCCATTTACGGCCTTGCTACCATGCTTTTCAAGATTATTACAGATCTGAAGCCTGACTATATTATTGCTTGTTTTGACTTACCAAAGAAGACCTTTAGGCACGAAGCTTATGAAGGATACAAAGCTGGCAGGGCTAAATCAGATGAAGCTCTTGTTGCTCAGCTCATTCGCTCTAGAGACTTTTTCAAAGCCTGCTCTGTACCAATGTATGAATGCGAAGGATTTGAGGCGGATGATTTATTGGGGACAATAGTAGAACAATTAAAAAAGAAAAGAGATGAAGTAGATATAATTATTGCATCAGGAGATATGGATACCCTTCAACTTGTGAAGGACGACTGGGTTCAAGTATACACTCTCAAAAAAGGAATTAATGATACTATTTTATATAATGAGAAAAAAGTTTTTGATAGATTTTTATTTAGTCCAGATAAACTTCCTGACTATAAAGGGCTCAGAGGAGACCCGTCAGATAATATTATTGGTATAAAAGGAATCGGAGAAAAAACAGCGACAATTCTTATTTCAAAATATGGAACAGTTGAAAATATTTATAAAACAATAAAGAAGAATGAAGAAGATTTAAAAAAGTTAGGAATAACTGATAGAGTTCTTACTTTATTGAAAGAAGGAGAGGAGGAAGCTCTGTTTTCTAAAACTCTCGCAACTATTCGACCCGATGCTCCTATTGTTTTCGAATTACCAGAGAAGCATTGGAGAGAAGCAGTTGATAAAAATACAGTAGATGAATTTTTTCGTGATTTAGAATTCAAAAGTTTACAGAATAGATTTTTAAATGTGCTGGAATCTGGAACAAAAATAAAAGAATCTTCTTTGTCAGAGGTACAACCTCTGGGGCCACATGAGGTTGGACCTCTTACAAATAAAATTTCTCAGGGTCCTCTTTCGCCAATAAAAGTTAAAAAAGCACAAATAGCTTTTTGGCTTTTAAATTCAGAACGCACAGATCCAGATATCGATGAAGTTATAAATTATAAAGGAAGTAAAAGCTTAGGTGAAGCACTAGAGAAACTAGAAACTGATATCAAAAAAGAAAAGTTAAATTATATATATGAAAATATTGAACTTCCTATTATTTCTGTGATTGAGAGTATGGAAAAGAATGGTATCTTGGTGGACTTGGTATATCTGAAAAAGCTTTCAGCTAAGTATCATAAGGATTTGACGGTATTAGAACAGAGTATTTGGAAAGAAGCAGGTGTTGAGTTTAATATAAATTCTCCCAAACAAATAGGAGAGATTCTTTTCGATAAGCTTGGTCTTTCTACAAAAGGGATAAAGAAAAGTGCTGGAGGTTCTATCTCTACTCGTGAGAGTGAGCTCGAGAAACTCCGTGATGAGCATCCTATTATTGGAGAAATTTTAAAACACAGGGAACTGCAAAAGTTACTATCAACTTATATAGATACTATCCCTTCGACAGTAGGTGAGGATGGTCGCTTGCATGCAAGGTTTATACAAGCCGGAACTACAACAGGAAGATTTGCATCTAGTAATCCAAACTTACAAAATATTCCTATCAAAACAGAACTCGGTAAAAATATAAGAAATGCATTTATCTCTCCAAAAGGATATGTTCTTGCTTCTTTTGATTATTCTCAGATAGAGCTACGCATCGCTGCGCTCATGTCTCAAGATTCATATTTTATAAAAGCTTTCAATGAAGGAAAAGATATTCATATGGCTGTCGCTATGAAAGTTTTCAAAGTAAAAGAAGGTGAGGTTACCGCCGATATGAGACGACGAGCCAAGGTTATTAACTTTGGAATTTTATACGGAATGGGGGTAAATGCTTTAAAGCAAAACCTAGGTACTGATAGAAAAGAAGCCCAAATATTTTACGATAATTATTTTGCAGAGTTTCCAACTATCGCCGCTTATCTTTTAAGTATCAAGAATTTTGCAAAAGAGCATGGATACACAGAAACTCTATTTGGACGCAAGCGTTACTTCCCTGGGATTAAGTCTCTGATTCC
>JBGSQV010000037.1:0-7855 GCA_041737855.1 Minisyncoccia bacterium
ATCTGTACATAAAGAGCAGAGTAATCTTTTAAAACAAAGAGAAGAAATTATAGATTCTAAGGTATTTGTTAATCCAATCGAAAGAAACGATGTGATGAATATTTTAACCATTTCCCAATCTGAATCAAAGAAAAGAAATATAGATATTGTGGTTTCTGATAAGGATGGTTTTGTCTTTTCTCGTTCTCATATGCCAGGTCAAAGGGGAGATAATATTCTTCAGACAACTATTCAGGGTATAGAAATATCAAAAGGGAATGTAGTTAATGTAGTTGCTCGTGGTTCTAGAAGCCCACTTACTTTAATAAGCGGGTCTTTAATCTTAGAAGATAATCAAACCATTGGTTCAATTATAATCGGACATGTTCTTAATGATAAATATGCAACTAGTATTAAAAAAGAATATTTAAAAGAAGGAGAAGAAATTATTTTTTATACACCACAAGAAGGAATAGTTGGGGATAGTTTAGGAGATAAAGAAAAAACTCAACTCATTAATACTTATTTTTCCCTAGGATCTGATCTTATATCTCAAAATTTAAATGGTATTTCAAAAGAAATAAAAATTGGTAATAATTATTATATTATTCGTAATGTAGTTTTTCCTGGACTTGGAGATAGCCCTGGTGGTATGTTTATTCTTTTCCCTGTTAATCACTATTTGTATAGTATCTTTTTAGCTGCTATTATAACTATTCTATTTTTTTTACTTTATTATATAACTATATATTTGTTAAGATTTTTATATCATCATAAGCATCGACTTTTATTTATATCATTTGTTGGTCTTATTTTGTTTGTTGTAGTATATATTTTAACCCTAGCTAAATTAAACTATTCAGCAATAGAAATAAAGAAAACTCCTTATCTTATTTATAATTCGACTATAAAATTTGAGCCAGAATCAGATATAGTAACTACATCAACAGAAAAGACTGTAGCCATTAAAGTTTCTACTGGAGGTGAATCTATAAATGCTGTAACTGCTGTAGTAAAATATGACCCTAAGGCAGTTAGTATTGTAGATATTTTAACAACAAATTCATTTTGTGATCCATCTTTTTTCATAGAAAAGGATATTATTCCTGAAAAAGGAGAAGTTAGAATTACTTGTGGAAGTCCAAATCCTGGTTTTTCTGGAGCGATAGGAACTGTAGCAGAATTATTAATGCAACCATTAGATTCAGATCCAATATCGCTTGAGTTCACCAAAGAAACACAAGTTTTAGCAAATGATGGATTGGGTACCGATGTTTTACGTATGTCAACTAATGGTTATTATCAAGTTGTTCCCAAGGAATCTGATATCTTAAGCATCAATAATACTATTCCTATATTTTCTTTGAGTAACCCAAATAGTAACCGTTGGTATAATAAAAAAGATATTAAATTATCATGGCCATTACTTTCTGGTGCTACATATTATTATAGTTTAAATAAAAACCCTATATCTGATATTAAGGATAATATTTTATCAACAACAGATAATATTATAGATACTTCTGTAGAAAAAGATGGTATATATTATTTTCACCTTCAGGCGAAAGGTGAAACAGGTATATTTGGGCCAATTTCTACTTTTAAAATTATGATCGATAGCACAAAACCTGTTGCTCCTAATATTAAAGCAAGTAGTGAAAATATTAAAAAAGGTGAAATACTAAGACTCGATTTTACCTCAGAAGATATATTGAGTGGTTTACAGTCAGGATTTTATGTAAATATTAATAATAATATTTTTTTACCAGTTAAACCTCCTTTTTATATTCCATTTTTAGAAGACGGAAAATACCCTATTATTGTTCGAGTATTTGATAAAGCAAATAATTTTAATGATAGTAAGATTATTATTAATGTTACTGATTAATAATAAGATAAAATCATTATTTTATAAGGTTAAAATCACATAAAATACATTAGTACTTTGTGTGATTTTTTGTTATAATAATAGGGTATTTTACTTAATCAAATATGATACTTTAAATTAAATTATGGCGAAAAAAGAGGAAAAAGAGGTTAAAAAAACAGGTAAATATGGAGCAGAGCAAATATCAGTTCTTGAGGGTCTAGAGCCAGTACGTCGTCGTCCTGGGATGTATATCGGTACCACTGGTATAGATGGACTTCATCACTTAGTTTGGGAGATTTTTGATAACTCACGCGATGAAGCGATGGGCGGTTATTGTGATCATATTGAAGTTACTTTGCTTCCAGATAATTCTGTCAGAGTGGTAGATAATGGGCGTGGTATCCCAGTTGGTATTCATCCAAAGACAAAAGTTTCTGCACTTGAAACTGTTATGACCACTCTTCATGCTGGGGGAAAATTTGGTGGAGAAGATAGTGGTTATAAATATTCTGGAGGACTTCATGGAGTTGGAGCATCTGTTGTGAATGCACTTTCTATTTATACAAAAGCGGAAGTCCACACAGAAGGAGGACGTCATGTTCAAGAATATGCTCAAGGTAAAAGAAAAGCTGCAGTTAAAAAAATCGGTACTTCTAAATTCCATGGAACAATTATTTCTTTCAAACCAGATGAAGAAATATTTAAAGATGCTAAATTCAATATTGATACAGTCATCAATCATTTACGTCAGCAAGCATACCTTGTAAAAGGTCTACGTATAGATATCGTAGATGCACGTGAATGGGATCCTCTTACGGGAGGAAAAGGTAAAAAAGATTTCAATGATATATTCTGGTTTAAAGAGCTTGAGCTTGAGATTCCATCTACGACATTTTACTTTGAAGGAGGACTTGCTTCTCTTGTAAAGTTTTACAATAAAGATTCAAAGCCAGTTCACCCAACTGTTTTTTCTGTTAAAAAAGAAATCGATAGTGTTGGTGTTGAAATAGCTCTTCAGTACATAGATGATATCAATTTCAACATAGAACCTTTCGCTAACAATATTTATACAGGAGAAGGAGGTACTCATGTTACTGGTTTTAAAATGGCTCTTACTCGTGTTTTAAATACATATAGTAAAAAGAATAATCTTATAAAAGAGGCAGACGGTGGATTTACGGGGGATGATGTACTAGAAGGTCTAACTGTGGTTATCTCTGTTATGCTTCGTGAAATTCAGTTTGAGGGGCAAACTAAGGCCAAATTGGGCTCTACAGAGGCCCAAGGTGCTGTTGCTACAGTCTTTGGTGATGCTTTTTCTACTTTCCTTGAAGAGAACCCAGATGAAGCAAAATCGATCATAGGAAAGTCTCTTCTTGCTCTTCGTGCTCGTAAGGCTGCCAAGGCTGCCAAGGATTCAGTTCTTCGAAAAGGAGCCCTTGAAGGGATGACTCTTCCAGGAAAACTTGCAGACTGTCAGGTTAAAGATTCTGCTTCCGCTGAACTATTCATAGTGGAGGGAGATTCTGCTGGTGGTACAGCTAAAATGGGTAGAGATAGAAAAACTCAAGCCATACTTCCACTTCGTGGAAAAATATTAAATGTTGAGCGTGCACGTCTCGATCGTATGTTAGGCAGTGAACAAATTAAGAATTTGGTTATTGCGATGGGTACATCAATAGGAGATACTTTTGATATTGAAAAAATGCGTTACCATAAACTAATCATTGCAACTGATGCCGATGTGGATGGAGCTCATATTAGAACTCTAATTCTCACTCTTATGTATAGATATTTCCGTCCAGTACTTGATGCTGGTTATGTTTATATCGCACAGCCACCTCTTTTCAAAATTAAAAAAGGTAAAGAAATTTTCTATGCTTACTCAGACGAAGAAAGAGATAAGATTTTAGGTAAGGATGCTGCATCTCTTGCAGAACTACTCGCAGAATCCGCTAATGAAGAAGATGGAATACGACCTGAAGAAGAGGAAGAAGAAAATGAAGAAAAGAAAAAGAAAGCCTCAACTAAAGTTCATATTCAAAGATATAAGGGTCTCGGAGAAATGAATGCCGAAGAACTTTGGGAGACAACTATGGATCCAGCAAAAAGAATACTAAAACAAGTTTCAGTAAAAGATAGCGAAGGAGCCAATAAAGTCTTTGAAATGTTGATGGGAAGTGAAGTCCCACCTCGCAAGACGTTCATTCAATCCAATGCCAAAATGGCAAATCTAGATATATAATTAGACAGTTTTGTTCAAAGAGAGTATCATAAAAAACAAATCTTAAATTTATACGATATGATTTACAACAAGAAACCAGAAAACTTCTTACCAGATATAGAGGTTGTTGCGTGTTTAGTGGAGTATAATAATAGTTTTGTTTTACTTCATCGCCAAGACAATAAAATACATGGTAATAAATGGGGTCAACCAGCAGGTAAGGTTGATTTATCTGATGAAGATAATGTCAGTGCAATGAAAAGAGAATTAAATGAAGAGACGGGGATAGAAGTAAAAAAAGAAGATTTAATTTTTTATAAAACTTTTTTTGTATCTCATCCTGATCGAAAATTTCTTTATCATTACTTTGTATTACACTTAAAAGAGAAACCTGAAATAGTTCTTTCTAAAAAAGAACATAAAGGGTTTTCTTGGGTAACTATAAACGAAGCTCTTCTAATGCCATTAATTTTAGATGAAGATTTTTGTTTAAAAGACTACTATGGAATTAATTAATATTTAAAACCCCTGATTAGATTAATCAGGGGTTTTATTATATTTTTAATTTAATGTTTTATTCTCGATTTCTTTCTTCAGTTTCTCTAGAAATACATCAGTTGTAATCCCTTCGATTTTTTCTGTTCTTGCTTCCACTGTTATAAGATTTGCATCTTTCTCTTTATCTCCAATAACAACAACATATGGAACTTTTTGCATTTTTGCATTTCGAATTCTTTTACCAAGTGATTCATTTGAATCGTCAAGTTTTACTCTTATTCCATTTTCTTTTATTTGATTAAAAACTTTTTCAGCATATTCTTTTTGTTTTTCACTAATTGGTACAATAACTACTTGTATAGGTGATAGCCAAAGAGGGAAGACTCCAGCGAAGTGTTCTATCATTACTCCCATAAATCTTTCAAATGATCCAAAGATAGCAACATGAAGAACAACTACTCGGTGTTTTCTGCCATCTTCTCCTGTATAATCCATTTCAAAATTTTCTGGCTGATTAAAGTCTAGTTGGATTGTTGTTAGTTGCCACTCTCTTCCTATGGAATCTTTAACTTTGATGTCGATTTTAGGTCCATAGAAAGCAGCTTCTCCTTCTTCTACACTATAATTAAAACCTCTTTTCTTTGCACTTTCAATTAAAATGTTTTCGGCATTTTCCCAGACTTCATCATTTCCAAAGTATTTATCTTTATTATTTAAATCTCTTACAGATATTTCAACTTTATATTCATTGAAATTAAATATTTTATAAACCTTTTCCATAAGACCAAAAATCATTTCAATCTCTGACTCTATCTGATCGACTCTTATGAAATGGTGAGTATCATCTTGTGTTAGATTTTTAACACGTAAAAGCCCTGATAATTCACCACTTTTTTCATTACGGTACACTGTTGTATTTTCTGCCAATCTAAGAGGTAAGTCACGGTAACTATGTGGTTCAGCATTATATATTTCAAAATGATGAGGACAGTTCATTGCTTTCATTACAAATTCATCACCGTTTTCATCTGTCATTGTAGGCATCATTGCGTCATATTTACCCATATGGCCACTACGGATATATAGCTCTTTTCTTGCTATGTGTGGAATAGTTACAAAAGAATAACCTAGGTCTTCTTTTTCTTTTCTTATAAATCTTTCAAGTTCTGTTCTAATTATATTTCCTTTTGGTAGGTACATTGGTAATCCTTTTCCAACTAATTCTGAAACAGTAAATAATCCCAATTCTTTACCAATCTTTTTATGATCTCTTTTTTTAGCTTCTTCAAGTTGTACTATGTATGTATCTAGTTCTTCCTTTGTATTGAAGGCAAGTCCGTATACACGAGTAAGCATTTTATTCAATTCACTCCCACGCCAGTAAGCTCCAGCTACACGGTCTAACTTGAATGATCCTATTTTTATTTCTTTTGATGGATGGTCGCTATGTCCTCCACGACAAAGATCTGTGAATCCTCCACAAGTATAAACTGTGATTTTTTCTCCTCTATCTGCAATATCTTTTATAAGTTCTTCTTTGTATATATTTCCAGCAAATAAACCTAGAGCTTCGTCTTTTGAAATTTCTTTATGAGTAAACTCTGTCCAAGATGGAAGATTTTTAATCATAGATTTTTCAATTTTTATTAAATCCTCATCATTTATTTTATTAGTACCAAAATCTATATCATAATAAAATCCATTATCCACTGATGGTCCTAATGTGAGTAATGCACTTGGATAATGCTCAGTAGCTGCTTGAGCAAGTAGGTGAGCTAGAGTATGACGTATATGAGATAATTGTTTGTTGTTTTCCATATTTATATTTAATGTTATTAGTAAATTAAAAATGCCCCGACAAAAAATGAAAAAATCATTTTTTGTCGGGGCGAGTTCTTGTCGCGGTTCCACCCAACTTTGTTCTTTGTGTATTTTATATAGATTAGCTTTTTATAGTCTTGTTTGTAGCAAGATTGTGGCTGGTAACCACAACAATCTCTATAAGTAGAATAATACAATTAATTCTTTATAAAAACAAGTTTCTGTTCTTATGATTAAAAAAGCTTTTATTTATAAGGTATTTATTGTATTGACTTTATTGTTACATTATGGTATTATATAACAAAATAGACAGACTTAGGCAGTTGTCCTTTAAAAAAGTCTAAAGGTATTAAATCTAAATATTAAGGTAAATGGAAAACAAAGATTTGAGTAGTGATGGTTCAGAACCGTTACTATTTAGTCCAAATTATGCTTCTTTTACAGCAAGATTAAAATATGACGATTATGGTCACATAAAGATTTTTGCAGTAAAAACGAAAAAAGCTCCAGTTTTTAATTGGGGTCTCTCCGGTGGAAAAGAAGAAGTTGTTGACAATGGTAATCTGTTAAAAACGAGTAGTCGTGAGTATACAGAGGAAACGACAATGGAAGATTTCAACGATGCCGAATTGTATTTCATTGTTTCTAGAAATAATAATTTGGTTAGTTTATACAAAAGACCATTTGTGAATTATTTTCTTGTCTCTTTCCAAGATGTTGAACCAGTAGCAAAACCTAAACTTTCCCCCAAGGAAAGTGTGGAAGGAATTGGATGGTTTAATCTAAAAGAATATGAAGATCTGCCATTAAAACAATCACACAGATTAGCATTTGTCGAACTGTGTTACTGGTTAAAAGAAAAATTTGGAAATGATCAGAACCTTTTAGATGATTTATCAAAATGTTCTTTCCAAATTTTTGAAAGACCATCTAAGGCTGGAAATCTTCTTATGTGGAAACACGATGGAGGAACCAGTGAATTTAGTAAAAAGTCCATTAGTTATTTCTTGTCGAATAATCTGACGGATGGACTAAAAATTGAAGAGAATCCAAAAGGATAATCTTCGTAAAATAAGAAACCCCCGAGACTTGTACTCGGGTGTTTTTTTATTTGCATTTTGGCTTAAAATTGGTATACTATCTTTTATGGTAATACGAATGAGACATACACGAGCCCATACAGGGAATCGTAGATCACATCACGCACTTCTTGCGAAGGTTTTTACTACTTGTACAAATTGTGGTGAAAAGAAAGAAACTCACATAGTTTGTAGTCATTGTGGTTTTTATCGTGGACGCAAAGTTCTAGATGTGGTTAAAAAAGTTGAGAAAAAACAAGCTAAAAAGAAATCAAAGTAGTATTTTTGGAGCTAAGCATTAATTAAATTAGTGATAATTTACTAATGCTTAGAGCCTAAAAACTAAAAAGTTATTTATGGCAAACAGGCACCTTTCACGTTCAA
>JBGSQV010000090.1:0-5128 GCA_041737855.1 Minisyncoccia bacterium
AAAATAAACAAATTATAATAGAAGAAGACACAACTCCTATTATTGAAGATGAGGGGCCTGGAGATAATAAGCAAGAAGAAGAAAAAATAGATAAACCTATTGTATACGTATGTCCAACTCCTAAAAAAGAATACGATAACATGTTCTTATTAAACATAGGTCAAACAATAGGATTGCCAGATAAAACTTATATACCTGAAAATTTGGTTGAGCTGAGTTCAACAATAAGTACAAGGAAAAATATCTGTTTAACACAAGAAGTAAAAGATGCATTTGAATCTATGGCAAAAGATGCCCTAGAAGATGAAAATATAATCAAAGTAAGCTCTGGGTTTAGAAGCTATGAGTATCAACAAGGTCTAATAACAAATGCAATAAAAAACGGAAAAACAGACACCGATGTATCTATAGCAAAAGCTGGTTACTCTGAACATCAACTTGGCATAGCGATGGATATTACAGGAGCATCTATAGGATACGGCTCAGCTACTGGAGGGTTCAATGAGACCCCAGAGGAACTATGGCTTAGAGATAATGCATATTTGTATGGTTTTACTCAAAGCTACCCATACGGCAAAGAAGATATTACAGGATATAAATATGAACCATGGCACTATAGATATGTAGGGATTGATAATGCGAAAAAAATAAAAGATTTAGATTTAACTATTACTGAATTTTTAAATATTAAAAATACCCCAGAATAAATTCTGGGGATATTTTTTAAAGTTTTAATTATTATTTTTTATTTATTACTTTTTTTACGAAGATAAACTCTAGTCTTAGGGTAATAAATAGAAAATATCATAACAATTGCAGCCACCAATAATGGGATCATTATTTTTAAAAACAATGTATCTCCTGAAATTTCTTTTTTTGCATCTTTTTCAGTTGAATATGGTTTCTCCACAACAGCTAATGATACAAGACCAGGATCTCCTTTCTCAAGAAGACTTAAGGCGATTGATGACATCGTTTCTTTTTCTTTTACAATTACTCCTGTTTGATACCCAGAAGTATATTCAAAAAATAACGGTTGATTAACATAAATTAAATTGGGATTTTTTACACAACTTAATTCTACAGAACGAGTTATCATACTTTTAATTTCAGCATATGGAATTTTTTTATTATTTCCAAAAGAAAAAAATGTAGCAAAACAAATTGCTATTAATAGAAGAACTACTTTTTTCATAACTTAATTTTTTAAATTATTATTTAAATTTTAATAAACTATATCATAAAAAGACACCTCCGTCAACAGGTGTCCAACACCTAAAAACTAAAGGGGTTAAACCCCTACAAAAGTCTATTTAGCGTAAGAAGTAGCGTCTTCAAGATGGATTGAGAGGAGTTTTGAAGCACCCTCAGAACTCATTGTTACTCCATATAAAACTTGAGCCCGTGACATGGTCTCTCTATTGTGAGTCACCACTATAAGCTGTGAGTACTTTGAAAGGTTCTCTAGCATATTACCGTATTTACGAGAGTTGGCTTCGTCTAGGGCTGCATCTGTCTCATCAAGAACCAAAAATGGCGGTGGATTCACCTGAGATATAGCGAAAAGCAGAGCAATAGAAGTCAAAGATCTTTCTCCTCCTGAGAGCATATGTAAATCTTTAACCTTTTTGTGAGGAAGATTTACATTTATTTCTATACCACGCTCAAAACCGATATCATTTTCGTCTTCTTCCACTTCTGCTTCATCATCTTCTATAGATTCATCATTTTTCTTTGGCTTTTTATGTTCCATAGTTATAGAAAGGAATGCCCCTCCCCCACCAAACATTAGAGCAAAAAATTCTTGGAACTGTTTGTTTATCTTTTCTATTCCACTTTTAAATTCTGTATCTAATCTTTCTTTTAGTTCTTGAATAAGTGTATAACAATCCTTAATACTCTTATTTAAATCATCAATTTCTTTACCCAAAAAGGCATCTCGCTCTACAGTCTCTTCGTATTCTTTCATAACATCATTTCCGCTTCCACTTCCAGCATCTTCTATCTTTATCTTTATGCGTTCTATTTTACGATGCATTTCTTCTTGTGAGGTTCTATTTATTTCTCCTTCTATTTCTGTTTGGGCAAAAGATACTATCTCTCGTCCTATCAAAACTCCAGCCTCAGTTAACTCCATTTCAAATGAATTTTTTATAAGAGAAAGTTTTTCTTCTTCAAAAGAAAGTGAGTGTGTTTTCGAGGTGATCTCATTTCTCTCTTGCATCAATTCATACAATATACGCTCACTATTACGGAAAGATGATTGATTCTCTTGCTCTTTCTGTTTAAGATTTGAAATTGTGTTAGATATTTCTCTTTCTTCATCTTTAATTTTCTCTATTTCATTATTAAGACTTTCTTTTGTTGTTTGTATTTCTTTATATTCAAAACTATCTTCTTTTGAAGTATTTTGTTCTTCGTTTATATGATTACCTTCAGATAAACTCTTCAAATAAACCTTAATATTATTTAAAGATTGAACAATGCTTGGTAGATCTTCTTTTTTAATAGCTTCATCTATTTTTGATTCTATATCTGACAAGAATTCTTTCCATTCAGATTCCTGTATTACTCTAGTCTTTACAACTTTCGCACGAGAAAATTGTTGCTCAAGACCCTCTATAATACCTTCTATACGTCCAAGCTTTCGAATAAGTTCATTTTTTGTATCTTGAATATCAGAAATTTTCTTTTCATATTGTTCTATTTCTTTAGCATAAATATTCTCAACTTGATTCTCAGTATTTTGCTTCTTTAGTGCTTCTATTCGAATATCAAGGGATGAGCCTTTTTCATTTAATGAAGATTTTATACTAGCCAAACGACTAGTTTCATTTTTTATATAAGTTCCTTCACTTGAAAGATAGACCTTATATAAATTACGTAGTTCTTCCCTCATTTCACGAGCACGTTCTACTACTTGAACTTGTTTTTTAAGAAAAGCTAAGTGTGGAGCGATCTCACGTCTCAAGGCTTGGACTTCTTTTATGTTTAAAATAGTTTTATCAAGCTTTCTTTCAGATTCTTTTATCCTGAATTGGTAGACTCTTAAACCAAGAGCATCTTCTATCATACTTCTACGTTCTTTATTGGAAGCATTCAAAACTCGGTCTGCTTCACCCTGTGAGATGATATGATGGCCTGAACTTCCTATGTTTACAGAAGAAAGTAAATCTACTATATCCTTAAGACGAACTTCTGTATGGTTAATAGAATATTTATTTGCTCCATCAGCAAAAACTTCTCTACCTATTGTGATCTCATCATAATCAAGAGACACCCCAAGTCCACTATTCGTAAAAGAGAATATTTTGTCTGTATTATCAAAAGTTATAATAACTTGTGCACGACTAGAAGAAGATAGTGCTTTAGATCCTTTAAATATAAGATCTACTCCACCTTTACCACGAAGAGACTTCATAGATTGCTCTCCAAGCACAAAACGTATCGCTTCTACTATATTTGATTTACCAGAACCATTGGGTCCAACTATGGATGTGATAGGAGTTGTAAAAGATACAGCACTTTTTTTGCCAAATGATTTGAAACCTATTAATTCAATAGATTTAAGTGTCATCTTAATCTAACCACTCTTTAATTTCTAATGCTCTTTGTGCCGCAGCTTGTTCTGCTTCTTGTTTTGATTTACCTTTCCCTTCTGTAATTAAATCTGAACCAAAGAATATTCCTATTGTAAAATGCTTGTCATGATCAGGGCCTGCTTCGTGTAAAACTTTATAAGAAGGAGTTACATTTAGATACTCTTGAGATTTCTCTTGAACTAAACTCTTTGGATCACGCCATAATTTCTTTGCAACAATTGTATCTATTTTATTAAATAAAGTTTTAGATATAAAATCTTTTGCTACATCATAGCCTCTATCTAAATACACAGCTCCAACATATGCCTCATAAGTATTGGCTAAGATATATCCGCGAGCTTTACCTATATCTCTTGCTTCTCCTTTTGATAGAAGTAAGTATTCATTCATCCCTAGAGAAAGAGCTACTTCACCGATAATAACAGCATTCACGAGTGATGATCTATATGCAGTTAAGTCCCCTTCATTTCTATCTGGATATTTTCTATATAAATAATCAGTGATTATAAGCTCGAGTACCGCATCACCTAAAAACTCTAAACGCTCATTATGAGAAAGATTTGATCCAGTATTTTCATTAATATAAGAACGATGAATAAAAGCTTGTTCTAGTAGCTTTTTATCATGGAAAACAATATTTGTCTTTTTTTCGAAAAGTGAAAAATCTATCATAATATTTAAATTACTTTTTATTAAGGATTTCTATGGTTTTAGTAAGAAGAGGAATCATATTATCATACATCTTTAGACTTGGGACCTCACTAAGTGGAAACCATTTAGCATCATCAAGACCACCTGTACCTTTATTTAAAGTAATATCTTTATATTCTGATTCTGCCAAGAAAAATGTAACCTGTTTTCTTATTTTACCTTTTTCTGGGTGATTAGCTATATATTCATTACGTCCAAGAAGTTCTTTTATTGTAATATCAAGGCCCATTTCTTCTTTTATTTCTCTTATTGCACCATTTTCTTCATTTTCCTTATCATCGATTCCTCCCTTTGAAAGAGTCCAATAACCAAAAACATCATGAACAAAAGCGAAATATATTTCTCCATCTTTACGTGTATAAATAACTGCTCCTGCTTTTTTCTCTACAGGAAACTTTGCTGGATCAGTTTCAAAATGTTTATGATTCTTTTTACTAACATCATCCTTACCTGGTTCACCTATTTCTTTATAGACTCCACCAAGAACTCCATTTATAAACTTACTTGAATTCTCTCCACCAAAACTTTTGGCAAGTTCGATAGATTCATTGATTGCTACCTTTGGTGGGACTTGAGTTCTATCACCAAACAACAACTCATATAATCCCATACGAAGAATATTACGATCTACTACGGATATCTTCTCAATAGGCCAATCTGGAGCAGCCTTTTCTATAATTTCATCTATTATTGACTTCTTTTTTACAACGCCCAAAAAAAGCTCCTTCATGAAAGCTTCATCATCGAGACCAGGACCAAATTCTTCAATATTACGTTCAAGCATTTCATCTGGGGTTGTATCTTTCTCCACAGCG
>JBGSQV010000023.1:0-4646 GCA_041737855.1 Minisyncoccia bacterium
TATACCCCCTAGGGGGTATATAATATTTATATGCATAACAAACAAAAATTAATACGTAGATTAAAAATTATTGAAGGGCAAGTTCGAGGTTTACAAGAGATGATAGAAAAAGACGTCTATTGTATAGATGTTATTACTCAAACTTCTGCGGTAAAACAAGCATTATCAGGAGTAGAGGATGTTCTTATGGAGGGACACCTTGGTACTTGTTTGGTTCATCAAATACAAAAAGGGCAAACAGAAAAAGCCACAAAAGAAATACTCAAAGTCTACGGGCTAAAAAGAAAGTAGTTTATTAATTAATCACTTAAAATATATGAGTTTAGATAAAATAATTGTATTAATAGCAGGTACTTTAGGGATAGGATTTATTTATTGGTTTTTTCTAGGTAAAAAGGATACAGCAGTAACTGTTTCTGATTCAGTTGATATAGTAGTTGATGGTGGGTATTCTCCGGAAGTTATTTCAGTCCCAAAAGGTAAAACAACTAAACTAAATTTTATTCGTAAAGATCCTACTGCATGTCTTGAGGAAGTGGTGCTAGGGGATTTTAAAATCCGCAAGACATTACCCTTAAATCAAAAGGTAGTTATTGAAATTTCTCCTGATAAAAGTGGAGAGTTCGTTTATACATGTGGTATGGGGATGTATCACGGTAAAATAATTGTTAAATAATATTATGGAACAAGATAAAAAAACATTTGACATAAAAGGTATGCACTGTGCATCGTGCGTAATAGTAATTGAAAATTCACTAAAAAAAGTTGATGGTGTTTTGGCTGCCAATGTAAATATTGCCACAGAAAAAGCAACTGTAACGTATGATAAAAATAAAGTTACAGAGGAGATATTATCTAATGCGGTATCTAATGTTGGATATCAAGCTGTTGTTAGTGATGTAAAAAAAACAGCTGATGAGGGAAAGATTGAAAAACAAAAAGAGCTTAAGGATTTACGAACGAAGGTAATTATCAGCCTTGGGTTAGGAGTCTTAATTTTATGGGGTAGTTTTCCTGGTCTTGTAAATACATCGCCAATGATTTTGAGAAACTTTTGGATACAGTTTTTATTGGCAACTCCAGTGCAGTTTTGGGTTGGGTTTACTTTTTATAGGGCCGCTATTTCAGCTCTTAAACATAGAACTGCAAATATGGATACTTTAGTGGTTATCGGTACAACTGTAGCTTTTGCTTATTCTGTTTTTGTTACAATCTTTCCACAAACAGTAATTAAGATTGGAATAGATCCAATGCCGTACTTTGATACAACGGCAATTATAATTGGGCTTATTCTATTAGGGCGTTACTTTGAAGCAAAAGCAAAAGCTGGAACTTCAGAAGCTATTAAGAAACTTATAGGACTTCAAGCTAAAACTGCTCGTGTATTTAGAGATGGAAAAGAAATAGATATTCCTATAGATGAAGTTATTATTGGTGATCTTATTCGAGTTAGGCCTGGTGAGAAAATTCCAGTTGATGGAATTATAATAGAAGGGGAATCCTCTATAGACGAGTCAATGGTTACAGGAGAAAGTATGCCAGTAGATAAAACAAAAGATGATGCTGTTGTAGGTTCAACTATGAATAAAACTGGAAGTTTTACTTTTAAAACTACAAAAATTGGAGGAGAAACAATGCTCGCTCAAATAATTAAATTAGTACAAGATGCTCAAGGAAGTAAGGCTCCAATACAACGATTGGCAGATTTAGTTTCATCTTACTTTGTCCCAATCGTTATAATGCTTGCCATCCTTACTTTTGTTGTTTGGTATATTGTGGGTCCAGCACCAACATTACTGTTTGCACTATTAAATACTGTTGCTGTTCTTATTATTGCTTGTCCGTGTGCTATGGGGCTCGCTACTCCCACTGCTATAATGGTAGGTACTGGAAAAGGAGCAGAGCATGGTATCTTGATAAAAGATGCAGAAAGTTTGGAGATCGCACACAAAATAAATGTTATTGTTTTTGATAAAACAGGAACCCTTACAAAAGGGCAACCAGAAGTGACTGATATTATTTCAATGGATGGAATAAGTAGTGATGAATTATTGAAACTAGCAGGTTCAATTGAAAAAGGTTCAGAGCATTCACTTGCAGAAGCAGTAGTTAAATTTGCGATAGAAAAGAAGATTGAATTGGTAAATGTTGAAAAATTTAAAGCAATCCCAGGGCATGGAGTCGAAGGATTTATAGAAGGAAAAAGAATTATTTTTGGAAACAAAAGACTGATGGACAAAGAGTCTATTGATATTAGTTCTATAACGAATCAGATCAGTGAAATGGAAAATGAAGGTAAAACTGTAATGATGATTGGTTTGGAAAATAAATTGATAGGACTAATTGCCGTTGCAGATATTATTAAAGAAAGTGCAAAAGAAGGTTTGGAGGCATTACAAAAACTTGGAATTGAGGTTGTGATGATCACAGGAGACAACCAAAGAACAGCAAATGCTATTGGTCAAAAATTAGGTATTGATAGAATTTTAGCTGAAGTATTACCCGACCAGAAGGAAGCTGAAATAAGGAAGATTCAAGCTGAGGGGAAGGTTGTAGCAATGGTAGGTGATGGTATAAATGATGCACCAGCGCTCGCGCAAGCTAACGTAGGGATAGCTATGGGTGGTGGCACGGATGTTGCTATAGAAGCAGCTGATATAACTCTTATTAATAAAGATTTAAAATCAGTAGCAATGGCTATAGTCTTGTCTAAAAAAACAATGACAACAATACGAATGAATCTTATTTGGGCATTTGGTTATAATATAATTTTGATCCCCGTTGCTATGGGTGCTTTGTATCCACTATTTCATATTTTGTTAAATCCAATATTTGCTTCTGTTGCTATGGCAACAAGTTCTATATCAGTAGTTTCTAATTCTTTGTTACTTAAAAGAAAAAAGATTATATAAAATATGAAAAAATATACATTCCACGTTTCAGGTACACACTGTGCTTCTTGTAAAATATTAATAGAAGATATTCTAGGAGAACAAGATTTTATTAAAAGTTCAAATGTTGATTTAAAAAAAGAAATTATAGATCTCGAAATAGAAGGGGATAAAAATACTCAAGACATCATTGATATTTTGAATAATAAGATAAAACAAAATGGCTATACTCTCTCACAGGAAAAAATAATAACAGAGACAGTTCAAGATAGTTTGATTTGGAAAGCATTACCTATCGGTTTGGGTTTTCTCTTGTTATTTTTTATTTTACAGAAATCAGGCATTTTAAATCTTGGTATAGGGGGAGAAACAACACCAGCTACAAGTTTTATTATTGGGATTATAGCTTCACTTTCTAGCTGTTTGGCTATTGTGGGAGGACTTGTACTTTCTCTTTCGGCAAAAGTTGCTCAAGATGATAAAAAATCAACAGGTAAGCCTTTTGTTCTTTTTCACGCTGGACGATTATTTGGTTTTGCTTTTTTGGGTGGAGTCTTAGGTCTGATAGGTGGAGCTATTGGAATAAATTTTTTATTATCAGCAATATTGGGACTCATTGCTTCCTCTGTAATGATAATACTGGGGCTAAATCTTTTGGGAATATTTAAGAGGAATAAAATAACTCTACCAAGTAGTATTTTTTCATTCTTTAGAAAAGTTGAGCATGCAATATGGGCACCAATCTTAATCGGTATTGGGACATTCTTTTTGCCTTGTGGTTTCACTCAGTCAATGCAAATAGCAGCACTTTCTAGTGGGTCATTTATTTCTGGATTTTTAATTATGTTTTCATTTGCGCTTGGGACACTCCCTGTACTTGGACTCCTTTCTTTTGGTTCCGTATCTTTTTCTCACTCTAAACATGCTCCTTTATTCTTTAAATCAGCTGGAGTAGTTGTAGTTGGTCTCGGTTTGTTTGCTCTCTTAGCTGGTCTTGTAGGAATAGGTCTTATTAATCCATTATTTAATATATAGTATGAAAAATAAAATACCATTAATAATTATTATCTTAGGATTTATAATAGGGGGAAGTATTTTTTTGTTTGGTGGATCAAAAGGGGATAAAGTAAGTACAGTAATCAAAGACAAAACACAATCAGAACAAATATCAAATTCTGAAATAAAAGATGGAATTCAATATATCACAATAGATGCGAAGGGTGGGTACTCACCAAGAATTTCTAGTGGAAAATCTGGCGTTCCAACAAAATTGATTGTAAAAACAAATGGTACTTATGATTGCTCTGCGGCTCTTTCTGTAAAATCTGTTGGTTTTCAAAAAATATTACCCAAAACAGGAGAAGAGGTTATTGATTTAGGCATTCCCAAGGCCGGAGTTCCGATAAGAGGGGTGTGCGGAATGGGGATGTATAGTTTTTTGGTTAATTTTGAGTAAACAATTAAAAACTTGAAAAAATGGCAAAAATAAGGTAGTGTGGACAAATATGGAGGCGTCGCATAGTGGTTTAGTGCACCTGTCTTGAAAACAGGAGTGTCGCAAGGCACCGTGAGTTCGAATCTCACCGCCTCCGCCAAAATTGGGAATCTGCATTTGAACCCGAAATGGGGTCGCGCCGAAGGCGCGACACTAATGCATTCCCCCCAAAAAATTCTGAATCTGAAAGGATTTTCCACGCTCCGCGTGGCTCAAAAAGTACGGTTCGTTCTTTCATTTGAAAGTTCGAACCGACTTTT
>JBGSQV010000031.1:0-5006 GCA_041737855.1 Minisyncoccia bacterium
AGATAGAACTCTTGCTCATATAGTAGGAGCAGGTCCAATGCTCGATATTTATTATGCGGCATTTAGAATACCAGACTTCCTATATCTATCTATCGCTTCTCTTGCTTCTGTTACCGTTCTTATGCCATTTCTAATGGATAAGATGAACAGTGGTGAAAATTCAACTGAAAAAGCGAAAAGGTTCATGAATAATATTTTTAGTGCTTATATTATTTTTATGATAGTAGCTAGTGCTATAATTGCGATATTTATGCCTTATATAGTTCGCTATATTGTTCCTGGTTTTAGTGAATCTCAGATTAGTTTGCTTATTACAACAAGTAGAATAATGTTACTTTCTCCAATTCTTATTGGACTATCAAATTTGATTGGTACAGTAACTCAATTGTTTAGAAATTTTTTAGTTTTTTCTCTATCCCCAGTATTTTATAATGTAGGGATTCTTTTAGGTGTAATTTTCCTCTATCCAAAATTTGGTGTTTATGGTTTGAGTATTGGTGTTATTGTAGGAGCCGCTATGCATCTACTTATCCAAGTACCAGTTGTTATCAAGCATAATTTTTTCCCTAATTTTACTTTCAAGATAGATTGGAAGGAAATACTAAGAATAATAAAAATATCTGCGCCTAGAACTCTTACTCTTTCTTCCAATAGTCTCGCTTTTATTTTTCTTATTGCTATGGCTTCAACCCTTAAATCTGGATCAATATCTTTGTTTACATTTGCTTTCAATCTACAGTCAGTACCAGTTGGAATTATCGGTATTTCTTATTCTGTAGCTGCTTTTCCTGTTTTAGTTAAGTCATTTTCTATAAAAGATATAGATAATTTTATTAAGCAAATAATTCTAACAGCTAGACAAATCATATTCTGGTCTCTACCTATAATTACATTATTGATTGTTCTTCGTGCTCAGATAGTTCGTGTAATATTAGGGTCTAATACATTTTCTTGGTCTGATACTCGTTTAACAGCAGCATCAGTTGCTCTTTTTGTAATATCTCTTGCTTCACAAGGATTAGTTCTCTTATTTGTAAGAGGGTACTATGCTGCTGGAAATACAAAAAAACCTCTTTTTGTAAATGTCTTCTCTTCTGTTATGGTTATTGTCTTTGCTAAAATATTAATTTATATTTTTGGTAGTTATCCGGCTATACTTTCTCAAATAGAAGTATTCTTGAGAGTTAAAGATGTCCCTGGGACTATAATGCTTGCATTACCTCTTGCTTATGCTCTTGGTTCACTTCTTAATTTCTTCCTAATTTGGATTTTGTTTAAAAAAGATTTTCTTAAGGGTAAAAAGATCAATCTATCATCTTGTTTCTTTGAGAGTGCTGTAAGTGCTGTTGCAATGGGGGTTGTAGCTTATGTTTTACTTGATTTACTTGATGGGGTATTTAACATAAATACAGGAGCTGGTATTTTCTTACAAGGATTTATTTCTGGAATTGCAGGAATAATGTCAGGAGTACTAATATTAATTTTATTAAAAAATAAAGAATTTTCCGATATAATCCAAGCTCTTAAAAATAAATTTTGGCGTAAAAATGTTATTGCTCCAGAACAGACTGATCTATAGACCACCTTTTGTTTTAAGGCCTTTTTTGCTAGTATAGACTTATGGACATCAAATCAATTAGAAATTTTTCAATCATTGCTCATATTGATCACGGTAAGAGTACTTTAGCTGACAGAATGCTTGAAGTTACTGGAACTATAGAAAAAAGAAAAATGAAAGATCAGGTTCTTGACTCTATGGACCTAGAAAGAGAACGTGGTATAACCATCAAAATGCAGCCAGTCCGCATGGAATACCATAATGATGAATCTGATTATATATTAAACCTTATAGATACACCTGGTCATATAGACTTTTCTTACGAGGTATCTCGTGCCCTGAAAGCCGTAGAAGGCTCTATTTTGCTCGTAGACGCAACTCAAGGTGTTCAAGCTCAAACACTTACCACTCTGCAAATGGCTCGTGATTTAGGTCTTGTAATTATTCCTGTTCTTTCAAAGATAGATTCACCTTTAGCTAGAATAGATGAAGTCCGAATGGAAGTTGCTCTGCTTTTAGATATTGATCCAGATACGATCATGTTGGTTTCTGGCAAGACTGGCGAAGGAGTAAAAGAATTATTATCAGAAATAGTTAAAAAAATTCCATCACCAAAAGAACATGAAATAGTAAGTTCAAGTGGGAGGTCTTTGGTTTTTGATTTTAAATATGACAATCATAGGGGAGTTATTGTATATGTTCGTGTGATAGAGGGAGAGTTTAAAAAAGGAGAATCACTTTTATTTGCAGTATCTCAAGAGAAATTTATTTGTCTTGAAGTTGGAACTTTTTCTCCAGAAGAAAAGCCTAGGGATAAAATAGGTACTGGTGAAATAGGATATATAATAACAGGAATTAAAAAACCAGGAATTGCTTCTGTGGGTGATACTATTACATATCTAAAGAAACCGATGGATGCTCTTCCTGGTTATATGAATCCAAAGCCAGTCGTTTGGGCTTCGGTTTATCCAGAGAGTCAAGATGATTTTCCAAATTTAAAACAAGCTTTGAGTCGTCTTCGTTTGTCTGATTCATCTTTTTCTTACGAAGAGGAATCTTCTGGATCTATGGGTAGAGGGTATAGATGTGGTTTCCTTGGAATGCTTCATCTTGAGATCATCGCAGAGAGATTAAACAGAGAGTTTGATTTAGAGCTTATTATTACAATGCCATCTATTACATATAAGGTGGTCCTTCGTAATAATAAAGAAGAAACAATATATTCTCCACATCTTTTCCCTGACGATGGAAATGTTATACATATTTTTGAACCATGGGTTAATGTTAAGATTATTACCCCATCTATATATACTAGTTTTTTGATGCCGTTCTTGTATGATCACGAAGGTATTATAAAAAGTACTGATAATTTTGGTGACAATAGAAGTGCTATAGATTTAGAAATGCCACTTCGTGAACTTATGAGGAATTTCTTTGATGATATGAAAAGTCTTACTTCTGGTTATGCTTCTATATCTTATGAGATTGGAGATTATAAAGAAGCTGACGTTGTCCGTATGGATATAATTGTAGCGAATGAAATAATGCCAGCTTTTTCAAGAGTAGTATCTCGTAGGAGAGTAGAAGAAGAGGCAAAATTGCAGGTTGAGAAATTACAGAAAATCATACCAAGGCAGCAATTTGCTTTTAAGATACAAGCAAAAGCTCTAGGTAGGATTATCTCTTCAGAGGGAGTTTCTGCTTTTAGGAAAGATGTTTTGATGCATGGAAGTAAAGTTGTGGGTGGAGGTGATGTAAGTCGAAAAAAGAAGTTACTTGAAAAACAGAAAAAGGGTAAAAAGAGAATGCAATCAAGTGCAAAAATAAACATCTCGCACGATGTTTTCTTGAAGATGATGAGAGGTTCTAATAATTAAAATAATCTTAATTAAACAAACCAGGCATGTATAGTAGTATCATACTTATGATTACAAGTATTGAAATTACAGCAAAAGCCTTTTCCATCCTTTTTTTATTTTTTGCGTTAAAATCCATGGTATAATACTATCATTAATTATGGCGAAATGGAAGAGAAATAATTATAAGTTTTGGCACTCACCGATAGCATTGGTTGTTATTTTTTGTGTCTTTCTTTTGTTTGGGTATAATATTATAGGTTTAATTCAAAAAGAAAAAGAAACTTCTCATAAAAAAGAACTTATGCTAGATCAAATAAATAATCTTCAGGAAAAGAAAGCTTCTTTAACTTCAGATATTTCTAAACTTGAAACAGAGGAGGGGAAAGAAGAGATTATTAGAGAGAAATATGATGTTACCAAAATAGGTGAAAAGATGGTTACAATAGTTGATGAAGATCAAAGTAATCAACAAACCCAAGAAGAAACAGTTGATCATGGATTTTGGAATTGGGTTAGTGGAATATTTAAAAAATAAAATGCGGTCGTAGTTTAGTGGTAGAACTGGTGCTTCCCAAGCATCGGGTGCGGGTTCGATTCCCGCCGACCGCACACTTTAAATTTGACAGGCCTGTCAAGGGTGTTATTGTTGACACCTATGTTATATAGATTACTATATAACAACGGCACTCGGACATAACAAATGAATCTAGATTCGTTTGTTATGCTCCTCGTTTGTTGTTATAATAAAAATAGGTAAGAAATTATTAGTTAATATATAAAATTATATGGAAAAAGTAACAATTTATAGTACACCAACATGTCATTTCTGCCATATGGCAAAAGATTTTTTTAAGGAGAAGGGGATAGAATTTGAGGATTTTAATGTTTCTTCTGATTTAGAAAAAAGAAAAGAAATGGTAGATAAAAGCGGTCAAATGGGAGTTCCTGTTATCTTAATCAAAGATCAAATAATAGTAGGTTTTAATAAACCTAAAATTGTAGAACTTCTAGGAATTACAGAGTAGTAATTTTGTTTAAAATGTCGTAATATAAAAGCATTCCTTAATTGGAATGTTTTTATATTTTGCCCTTGTAGTTCAATGGATAGAACAGTTCCGTCCTAAGGAATAGATGCACGTTCGATTCGTACCAAGGGCACCTTTTATTTTTCATTAAAATATGATAATATCTCATATATGGATCCTGAAGTAAAACAATTATTAGAAGAAAACCTTAGATTATCTAAGGAGAATAATGTATTGCTTACCAAGATTCGTAGTGTTCAACGTTGGTCTCAGATATCACGCATCTTTTACTGGTTTATTATAATTGGAGCATCTCTCGGAGCCTTTTATTATCTTAAACCATATTTAGGAAATCTAGTTAATATTTACTCAGGTGGAGTATCTGGGGTAAATAATATTAGTGATATAACAAAGAATTTCAATCAATCACAAATAAATGATTTATTGAATTCATTGAATAATTAATTTTTTAAAAATAAAATAGTTATGCTCAGGTAGCTCAGTTGGTAGAGCGCTCCCCTGAAGAGGGAGATGTCGGCAGTTCAAGTCTGCCCCTGAGCACAT
>JBGSQV010000056.1:0-1755 GCA_041737855.1 Minisyncoccia bacterium
AAAAAATTCAGGTTTAAAAACAAACTCTATTCATACGATGCAACAACAATTGACTTATGTTTAAGCATGTTTGACTGCGTTATATGTTAGCTTAGTTGTCGCCTGGAGGAAATATGAGCAGACAATACAGCTTAGAGCTTAAGAAAAGAGTTTTGGAGAAATTATATTCACCAACTTGTTTAGGTTTATCTTCTTTAAGTAGAGAATTTGGGATACCAGTCACTACTATTTTTAGTTGGAAAAATCAGGCAGTAAAACAAGCTTCACCATCAAAAAATATTCTTCCTAGAAACTGGAGTTATAGTTCAAAAGTTGAAGCAGTTTTGGAGGCATCAAAACTATCAAGTGAAGATTTGGGTGGCTGGTTAAGAGAAAAAGGCTTATACTCTGAATATCTTGAATTATGGAAGAAAGAGATAATCGATATGGGACAAAATGAACCAAACGACACTAAAGAAGCTTTGAAACAAGCTCTTAAAGAAAATGCTCAATTAAAGGCAGAATTAAGAAGAAAAGATAAAGCTCTAGCCGAAGCGTCAGCCTTACTAATTCTTAAAAAAAAAGCACATTTGATCTGGGGAAACGACGAGGAAGATTAATCAAAGAATTAGATCGGTTATCAATAATTGAAATGATCAGTGAAGCAGTAAAACTTGGTGCCAGAAAAGAATCAGCTTGTGATTATTTCAACATAAACATCAGAACTTTGCAACGCTGGGAAAATCTTGGTACAAAGGATAAAAGAAAAGATTGTAAAAAAACTGTTCCGAACAAATTAACAGATGCAGAGAAAAAAAAGATAATAGAAATTTGCTGTAGTGAACAATTTATGAATTCCACACCTTACAGCATTGTTCCTATTTTAGCAGAAAATGGTGAGTATTATGCCAGTGAATCGACTTTTTATAGAATATTAAGAGAAGCAAATTTATTAAAACACAGAAAAAACAGTAGACATGCTAGGAAAAGTGATAAAATAGAATTAAAAGCAACAAATCCGAATCAAATCTGGAGTTGGGATATAACTTATCTAAAAACAGATGCAAGAGGACGATTTTATTATCTTTATATGTTTGTTGATATTTGGAGCCGAATGATCACTGGCTGGGAGATTTGTGGATATGAAAGTGGTGAAAAAGCTGCTGAAATGATGAATAGAATATGTAGTAAGCAAAACATTAAAAGTAGTCAATTGACATTACATTCTGACAACGGAAGTCCAATGAAATCGGGTACGATGTTGGCAACTCTTGAGAAGTTAGGAGTTACAGCATCATTTTCAAGACCAAGTGTAAGTAATGATAATTCTTATTCAGAATCTCTTTTCAAAACACTTAAATATACAGCTGGATATCCAAAACATTTTAAGAGTATTGATGAGGCAAATATCTGGGTTGCTAAATTTGTTGAGTGGTATAATTGTAGCCATAGGCACTCTAAAATAGGATTTGTAACACCAAGACAAAGGCATTTTGGATTAGATATTGAGATCTTAAATAAAAGACAAAGTGTATATGATGAGGCTAAAATTAAATATCCTGAGAGATGGGCAAAACAAACTAGAAGTTGGATACATTATAAAGAAGTATTATTAAAAAAAGGAAACTACAAGAAAGTTTCATAAAATTTAACACGACAATTATGTTGACATTTACCGAAAATGCCCTGGATGGTTTTCCGGGGCTTTTTAATAATCAGGAAAAACAAAATTGATAAATAGATTGCTTTATATTTTTATAATTCTGCTGTTTCTGC
>JBGSQV010000057.1:0-7350 GCA_041737855.1 Minisyncoccia bacterium
TGATAAAAACAAAAACAATTCTAATTTTATAATTAACATAAAAACTATATTTATCCTTAAGCTTTCCGTGAAGTTTATGAACATTTAATAACTCGTGTTTATTTCTATCTTTAAATAATTCTATTTTTTCTTTAACTTCTACTTTTAAATCTTCATCTAATTTTTTATATTCTCTAACAAAAACTGGGGCATGAATAATATTAAGCATATTTTAATTTATCTTTTTAGCTAATTCATCTAAATCACCAACTAAACCCTTACCTTCCTCTATTTCTTTTTGTGCTCTTAAGACAGACATGACAGCTTCATCTTCAACCATTGTTGTAATAGCACGACGAACTAGCTCTGCCTTATTGGAACCACGACCATTTTTTATTAAATTATTTAATGATTCCTCTAAATTAGCAGGAATTGGAACAGATATTGTAGTCATATATTTAAAATGTATTATATTATAATATGATATTATCATACTATTTTTAACTCAAAAATGCAAGTATCCCCTAATTCTAAAGGTGTCCAACACCTATAAAACTAAGAAAAGGTAAAATAAAAACCCTTGTTTTATAAGGATTTTTAGTTGTGAGGTGTAGTTGTTAGGTGTTGGACACCTTTAGAGATATAGAATAAGGGTTAAATTGGTCCAACTGATTATAGAAGAGTGAAGCCGTAGGCTTCGCCCTATTCACCTCTTGAAAAATAAGGGTTAAATCGGTCCAACCGATTATAAAGGTGTTGGACACCTTTAGTTGAAATGCGGGGTTTTGATTGTTTAAGATTGAATGGTTTGGTTAAATTTGATTGAATTTTAATTTAAGGTCTATTCCATTTTAAAATCTGGGATATTTTTTTGTGCTTCAGATGAAGTAAAATCGTAGGATTTTTGTTGGTCTGTATTCTTTAAAAATTTAAGCATCATTACCCATGAGATATTACTAGTTTTATCCAAATAAACAGCGTTCCTATATTCTGCCAATGCTCCATTCGGGTCACCTTGGAATAATTTCAAAAATCCAGCACCCCAATATACTTGTGGATCTTTAGGAGATAAGCTATGTGCAAAATCTATAACACTTAATATATGGTTAAATTCTTCTACACTATATGGTTTATTTAAAATATTTATTTTAATACTATAAAGATGAATCATAGATAAATAAAGTCTATAATCTGTTTTGTTTGTTTCTGCTAATTTATTTAAATATTCTAGATAAGAAGTTAGATCAGCATCTACATAACCAATAATCTTAGGGTCTTTTTGTAGATTTTTAATCTGATCAACATAACTTTTATATATATTATATGCAAAAAAACTAGCATCCCAATCATTCCCTACTTTTGATCCATCTAATAAACTCATATATTCTGATGGTCTTTTGTCTATATTTAATGATATGACTTCGGTAAATTTTCTAGCTTTTTTAAGTGGCATATATGAAAAAGTTATAAAAGAAAATATAAATGATACAGATAAAATAAAAGCAATAGTATTTAAAAGAGTTATATCAATCTTAGTCTTAATATATTTTTCTTTTACTTCATCTATTTGTAATGCATATATTATTCCAATTGTCATAAATAGAGCAACTAAAGAAACTGGTGAATCAAATACAAATAAATTTTGGAATATATAACCAACTATCATCCCACCAATAACACTTGCTTGAACTTGTGATATTCGTCCCTTTTTATAAACTCTATAAATACTATAAAAAATACTTAATAAGAAAATACCATAAAAAGTTATTGCTGGATATCCACCAGAAGCACCAGTATCAAAATAAATATTGTGAGCTTTATCACTCCAGGCTTCATGAGGATGATTATCATCTAATATTCTAATATCGAAGTTATCACGAAAAGCTATCATATAATTCTCAGGACCATAACCCAAATAAGGATGCTCGTCTATGGACTCCTGTGCTATATTCCAAAATAAGAATCTATTATCAGAAGCAACCTCTACGAATTTATTGTGTAAATAAGTATCTGGCTTCATTAAACTACTCCACCCCACAGCAAAAGTGACTAATGATATAAAGATGGTAATAATTCCAAATACTTTTAAAAATTTATTCTTAGATAAAGCTAAATAACTAATTAAAATTGCTCCAATTCCTACTATTATCCCCAATAGAGCTCCTCTTGCACTTCCAAGTAAGGATCCATTGGTAAATACTCCATAAACATTTATAAAAAGTGGTGAAAATAAAATAGTAACTAAGGTAATAATAGTAAATATTTTCCAACTTTTACTTATTTCTTTTTCAAATAAAAAATAAAAACAGAAAAATATTGAAAATATAAAATATGCGGCAGTAAAAGAAGAGTTCCCCACAAGACCCCCTCCGCTACTTTTTTGAAAGATAACATACGGTAAATTAAATCCTTCGTTTCCAAACCAAACAGAAATAGCTAAAATAAAAGATCCAAATAAAAAATACTTTAATAGCTTGTTTATATACTTTTTACCTTCATGATTTATAAGAGAAACTACAATAAAAGAAAAGGCTAAAGTATGATACAAAGTAAGTAACCCTGTCCCCCTCTCCATTGGACCCCAGAAGGAAAGAGATGGATTTACAGCAAGAATTCCAGCAATACTCATCCAAATAATATATAAAACAACAGGAATAAAAAATAAAATTTGCTTTTTACTTAAACGATAAGATTTATCTACAATAATAGTATAGACCCAAAATGCAAAAATTAATTCTATAATTCCATAAAATAAAAATGTCTTAATCGACATATAAGGAAAAGCTAGACTGCTTATAGCAAGAAGTGGTAAGACAAACACTAATAATAGAGTTCCATACTTTATAATACTCTCTCTAAATGATTTCATTTTATTATTATAACCTATAAATACAAAACAAAAAACCACCCAAAAGGGTGGTTTTTTGTTGAGTTACTAAATTAAAACTAAGCTAAATTAATTCTACTATAGAATTAGTTAACAGCTGTGTATTTAACATTTGTAACTGTAGTTCCTGCAACAGCAGATACTGTTAATTGTGGGAAACCAGTAACACTTGACACTTTTCTTAGAAGTGTAAATGTCTTATAAGCCCCAGAAGAAATAGTCCATGCTAATGGTGAACCTGTAGTTACTGTGTTATTACTCTCAGTAACTAATATTGCTCCTCCAGTAGCACCTGTAACAGTGTTTGTGAAATCTGAACCATCTTCCTTGATTGTTACATCACTATCACCAATATTTGTAACAGTGAAACTGATTGAAATTGTACCATCTGTAGTTGTTGTACTTCCTACAACTGGTGCACTATAGGTTCCAGAAACATTTGATACAGTTACTCCTGTATTAAAGAATGTTTGCTTCAAACCTGTTGCTGAACCTGTTTCAGTTAACGCTGTTCTTGTACTTGAAACTTCGTATGAAGTAGCATTGTTATAAGAAATAGTTAATTCTCCAGCTCCAAAGTTATCAATATCATTGATCTTTGCTACAACTGTAAACACTGTTGTAGAGTCCTTTGCAAGTGTATATCTACTATCAAGACTAAATGCAATTGTTTGAAGAGCTGTTGTTGTATTACTTACAGCTGGTGACCAAGTTGCAATTGATGCTCCGTTTGCCTTAAGAGTAAGTTCACCAATCATAGCGACTGGACTTGTTGTTGCTGTAAGGTCAAAACTCATTGAGTCCAAAGTCATATCTGCTCCTGTGTTCTTTGCTTTCATTGAAAGCATCAAAAGATCTGAAGTTGATGATGTATTTGAAACTTTAACATTTTGAGTTGCTGGAGTTGATTCTGTTGATATTACCAATTTAACATCTCCTGTCTGGTTTATAGTATAAACAGATAAAGGAGCTGTAAGTGCTGTTGTTGGAGTATATGACATAATAACTCCTGTTGCATCTTGGTAACGGAAGTCACTAGCTAAAATAGTCCAAGTTGCACCCATGTCTGTACTATCAATATTTGATATTCCTGAAACTGTTACATAAAATGTAGCTTTTCCATTTGTACCCATTCTTACTATAGCGTTATTAAGAGAAATACTCTTTGAATAAACACCTGAAGAATCTCTTGTAAAATCTGCTGCATTTACTGTAGCAACCTTTGCTCCTTCCACCCATACTGAAACGTTACCTACGTAACGATCTAGATATGATGAACCTGTAGATGTGTGAGTCAAAGTAATTTTAACATTTGAAACTTTTGCATCAGAGTCATTTGCTTGAACTTTAAATCCAAGAACTTTAACATCTGATTGACCTTCAACCATGTATGAATTTACATCTGTTGTAGTTTTAATTGCATCGATTGTTCCTGCACCACCTGTAAGAGCACCGTTGTTTACTACAACTGTACCTGTACATGCTACACCTGTTGTTGAACTAAATGCATCACCTGCTGCACATCCTGCTGGTAATGTTGTTACAACACCAGCGCATGAACCACCAGTTGTTGAACTAAACATATCACCTGCTGAACATTCTGCTGGTAGTGTTGTTCCACCAACAACTGAACCATTAGCAGCTTTAGCTTTTGAGTTAGTACCAAACAAACCATCAGCAACTAAACCGTTGCTTGCTTGCCAAGCCATAACTTTTGCTTTTGTCATAGGACCAAAGATTCCATCTATTGGAGTTGCTCCTACTAGAGTTTGAACTGCCTTAACAGCTTCACCCTTACTTCCTACTCTTAAAGTAGTTGAACCGAAATCAGCAGCTGATGCTGTCATAGCGAAAGCTAAAGCAGCTATAGCTAATGTTCCGATTAAGAATTTTTTTAACATAATATTTTTTATAATTTATACACGCTTAGATTAGTTTCGACTTATCCTAACAGCAACTAATAAATAATAATGCGCTGAAGGAAAAAACTAATGTTGTGTATTTTAATAACTACTAATTAATAATTTTTAATTAAAAATTAATAATTGTTTTACTTAACTTCTAAATAATGAAACCCGAACCACGACCTCTCTCTATCAAAAAAGTTGCAATGGAGTGAGAAACAAAATTTAGAATTGTAAACTAAATTCACGAACCAATGTGCTTGTTTCATTTTTAAAATATTTTTGCAAATAAAATAAAAATATAGACAAGCATATCTGCCTTGTCGACAGGGCCGATACACATTTTATTTTTGAACTTTTCTTTTATCACCCGCCTCTATCAACGGGATAATCTTTTAATCTTTATTAATCTTTTTTACTTTTATAAAAAATAAAAAGTAATAAAGAAAATAAGGTTTACCCAATCTCTATCAATCGGGCAATTAAGAAGAATTTAAAACAAAATGGATCCAACCAAAGAAAACAAAACGGCCACCAACTTCTTGGTATTAGAAACTAATGGTATTTAATTTTCAATGATCTTTTCTTTCCAAATATATCCATAAATGAATACATAAGGAATACGTATATATTACCATATCTAGTAAAAAAATACTAGCAATAATATATACGTACATATTATATACTTGGGGTATAAAATAAGCAATAGATATATAGAGGTGGGGATAACTTTTAAGGGTTTAATAAGGGTTGAAAAGAGGCTTCCCTATGGGTAACCCTTGCCTCCTATTTGAATAGCTCTTCTCGAAATGCACGGATATTTTTCTGCTGAAAAATTCCTCGTGCTCGGCTCGACAGCCTCCCAAGGCATTTCTTAAAGACTATTCAAATATACGGCAAATTAATACACCTGAAAGCGAAGCTTCCAGGTGTATTTGTGAGTAGTTATTATTAATAATTATTTATCTGTAATTATACTATATCGAGACCAACGCTTTGAACCTGTCTTTTTGATTTGTCCTTTAGAGATGAGAGAGTTTAATTCACGTTGGATTGTCTTTTCTGAGCAGTCCGTAAAGGCAAGAGATACGTCTTTTATGGATACTCCCTCTTCCCCGGGAAGTGAATTTTTCTTGTCTTTTATAAGAGACAAAATTTTACTTGTCCTGTCTTGTCTATCAGCCAAGCTAGTTGAGGAAGAATTTGGCTTTTTAAGAGGCAGAGTATTTTGTAAGGGACTATTTTTTGTAAAAGACATTTTGTCTTTTACAAATGAATTATCTGCTATATTCATGTAATTATAATTCTTACTTTCTACTGACAATTCTGGTAGGTCAAACATCTTGTCGTCGAGGGTAAAAGTGAAATGTTTGTCGTTGTTTTGTTTCTCTTTGAGATCAGAGATAAGTAGAGTAAATTCTCTCTTTAATATCGAGGCATTCATTTCTGAAATGAAACCAATAGTATGAGCTATATCTATGAATGAAACTAACTCGTAAATATGAGTAAGTGAGATAGATAAGTAAGCCTGCTTTTCTACTGGAGATAGAGTAGAAAGTTTGTAAATATCGGACAACAGTTCAACACCTAATAAACGAATTTTTCCCTTAAGGGCATCGTCCGTATCCATGCAATCAGAAACTAAGTATAGGGCTGTTACTATCTTCTCTGTCTTTTTGTTTGCGAACTCATAAATAGGCTTATTTGCCAATGATTTAATATCAGAGACATTAGACTTATCATATGTATTTATGTTTGTCTTTTGTGTGTCTTTTTGATTATTCATCATGTCTTTTCTCCCGAAAGGTGGGATAGTTATTGTCTTTAATGTGTCCATTATATACTCAAATATTTTTCGTGCAAGTATTATATAATATTTTCTAAATAGCATCAGCTTCTCTTTGCATAGCTCTCCTAAAAGGGCACGCATAAATTTCTGCTGAAATTTTGCTCAGTCTCGGGCCGTCGCCCTTGCGAAGCCCCTTTTATGAGACTATGCAAAGATACGCCCAAATCTTAATAAAAACGGAAACAAATAGTCTTTGAAAAATGCCTTGGGAGGGCGACGGCCCGAGCACGAGGAATTTTCTAGCAAGAAAATATCTGATTCACCAGAATCACCTAAGGTCAGAAATAATAGTAAGAGCTATTTGTATGAGTTTTTATAATTATAAGAAATAAATTATCTAATTTTTAAATTTATTTCGCGACAAAATTATGGTACAATATCCGTATATATGGCAAAAAAAAATACAGATGAAGAGTTCGAAGAAACTCCCTCAAAAAGAGGATATAAAAAAAATATTAAAAGAGAATTAAAAGAAGAAGCTCGTTACAGTATTTGGGGAATCGCTTTCATTGTTTTTGGAATACTCACATTGCTTTCCGTTTTCAATATGGCGGGAGTTGTAGGAGATTTTATCTTCAGAGCATTCAGTGCATTGTTTGGACTTGGATATTATATTTTGCCGATACTACTTGTTTACATCGGTTATTCTTTTTTTGAAAAAGGAAAGTTCGAGGTTGCTCGACTTCATGCAATATTTAGTACTACTACCCTACTCTCAATACTCGGTATCA
>JBGSQV010000094.1:0-2394 GCA_041737855.1 Minisyncoccia bacterium
CATCCTCAGCTGTTTTGACACACCATACTTTTTATGCTAGTATGAAGAAAAATTCAATTCACATTTTAAAAAATTAATATTATGAAATTAAGCAATTTTTCTTTCAAAAAATTAAATCTTTACATCAGAAAATTCGAACAATCTCAAAACACAGTTGAAGCAGTTTTTTTCTTAAATGAAATTCTTAATCTTTTAGAAAAAAATAAATACAACGATGAAAGGTTAACTAACTATCTGAATGAGATTTGTGAAAAATTTAACATTAAATTAGGAACAAATTGGAAAAAAATTCAACTGCACATTCCGGGGATAGATTGTTATTACTCTGTAAATAAAATTTTGTTTATAGAGGACGATCTTAAGAAAGAAATATTGGATAACGGCGAAACAGTATTGGATCGTTTGCAAAAAAATATTCTTTTAGGGTTTGATTGGTGTGATGTACTTTTTGGACAAACTGTACCATTACATGTTGTCAACTAAACATGCTTTAATTTGAATACAAGACCACCCATTCTTAAATAGGATGTGGTGGTTTTATTTTTTTTGACAAAAAGCCTTCTGACATATAAGATAAGGGCATTATGATGAAAACAACAATCAAAAAATTAGATAAAAGTGAAGTAGAAATTATAAGTGGTTTAGAAGCATTAGAGTTTGCAAAATATGAAGATAAAGCCTTAACAAGAATTGGAGAGAGAACAGAACTCCAAGGTTTTCGTAAGGGTAAAGCTCCTATTTCAAAGATTAAAGAGAGTGTTCCCGAGATGGAATTATTGGAAGAAATGGCAGAACTTGCTCTTCAAGACAACTATGTAAAAATACTAGAAGAAAATAAGATTGATGCGATAGGTCACCCACAAATATCAATTACAAAAATAGGTAAAGGCTCTGACCTAGAATTCAAGGTTGTTACAGCAGTACTTCCAGAAATGAAACTTCCTGACTATAAGAAAATATCAAAAGAACAAAATAGTAAAGAAGAATATAAAAAAGAAATCGTTGTAGAAGAAAAAGAAGTAGAAAAAACAATTCTTGAGCTTCGTAAAATGCGCGCAGAACAATCTCGCCCAGCACATGAACACAAAGAAGGAGAAAACGAAGAAGAGCATACAAAAGCTCATGCTGAAATCCCAGAAAGTGAGTACCCAGCATTTGATGATGAGTTTGCAAAAACTTTTGGAGATTTCAAAACAGCTGATGAACTAAAAGAAAAGATTCGTAGTAATATGAAGATAGAAAAAGTGACTGAGCAGAAAGATAAAGTTCGTCTTGCTATAGTTGAAGAGCTTGTGAAACAAACAGCGGGTGAAATCCCAGAAATATTGATTCAGAGTGAAACAGATAAAATCATGTATCGTTTACAAGCAGATATAACAAACGCTGGATTAAAATTTGAAGATTACTTAAAACAAATAAATAAAACTGAAGCTGATCTTAGAAACGAATGGCGTTCTGAAGCAGAGAAGAGAGCAAAACTTCAAATAATTATTCACACAATATCTGAAAAAGAAAAACTCGCCCCAACAGAAGAAGAAATAGAGAAAGACGTTATACAAATCACAACAATGTATAAAGATGCTGACGCAGCTCGCGCTCGTGCATATGTAGAGCAAATGTTGGAAAATGAAAAAGTATTTAATTTCTTAGAGAAGCAATAAAATAGAAAATAATAAATCCCCTTAATTTTAAATTAAGGGGATTTATTTAAATCTTTACTACTTGAATTAATGATTTTTTCTAAATCTTTGATTCTTACGACCTTAGAAATATTATTCTTCTTTATTAAGATTAAGAATTCTAAATTTCTATCCAATAAACAGTCCACACCATCAGGCCAGAACCATATATGGGTGTCTATTTTGCATTTTACTTCCATTTTTATTCCTCCTTTTCTTTATGGAATTATTTTATATTTATTATACTACTTGAGACTACTAAGGGATAGATTTATTTATTTTAAAAAGTGTATAACCTCTTTTTGTTCTATAAAAAGTTCTATTCTTATACATTTTACAAATATGATATAATATTACTATATAAGTTAATTTTATTTCAAAATATATGTTAATCCCCACAGTTATAGAAAAATCCCAATTCGGTGAAAGAGCTTATGATATATACTCTCGTCTTTTAAACGATCGTATTATTTTCCTTGGTGGCCCTATCGATGACCATGTAGCCAACCTTGTTATTGCCCAGCTTCTTTATTTAGATAATGCAGACTCAAAAAAGGATATTTATCTGTATATCAACTCCCCTGGTGGCTCAGTCACAGCAGGACTTGCGATCATAGACACCATGAACTTTATTAAAAGTGATGTTTCTACTATTTGTGTAGGTATAGCAGCTTCAATGGGGGCACTTATACTTTCATCTGGTAAAAAAAGTAAG
>JBGSQV010000020.1:0-2952 GCA_041737855.1 Minisyncoccia bacterium
TCATTTTCTTCAAAAGTCGGAGACATACTAGCACCCACAACAGTGTAAGGATTGGCTATAAAGAATCTTACAAACAAAACGATTCATCAAACAAATACCAAAAATGATAACATATCAAATAGATCAAATACAATTTCCAAAAATTTTTTATTTTTCAACAACATTACTTAAACACATAATCAGAATAAAAACAAAGAATGGAACAAAAATAGTGTCCATTCTTATAATATATAAATTATATACTTATCAAAAAGTAATTAGAATGGAACTTCTTCATCTTCTGGGTGATCAGCAAATTCTACTTCTTCTTCACCTTCTTTAGCTCCTTTTGGATCCAAAAAGATGAAATTATCAACTATAATTTCTGTAGAAAATCTTTCTACTCATTCGCTATCTTGCCATTTTCTAGTTCTAAGTCTTCATTCAATATAAATTCTTTTTCCTTTATTTAAATATTTACCCAATACATCAGCACCCTTTCAATAAGCTACACATCTATGGTATTCAGCATCTTCCAGAACATTACCATCTTTATTTTTAAATTTCCTGTTGGTTGCTACTGTAAAATTTACAACAGGTGTTCAGCTACTCTCTATAGTCTTAACCTGCAAATTATTAGTAGCTCTTCCGATAATCATCACCTTATTCAAATCCATGTGCTCATAATTTTATTCAGATAAAAGAGTGAATGGAACATCCATCATCTCGTATGTAACAAATTTTACACAAAAATCAATTGATTTTTATTACTTTTTCTGTAAATACTCATCACATCAAAAATACCAAGACGTGCCAAAAATGCCCAGATGATGGAATTGGTAGACATGCTAGACTCAAAATCTGGTGTCCGTAAGGATGTGTGGGTTCGAGTCCCACTCTGGGTAACCTAAAAAAGCTGCATCAAATTGCAGATTTTTTTTATTATAAATTGATTCTTAACGCAAAATAACTAAATAGAATCTATTTATTCCCTATACAAACATGAAACTAGAAAAAGACCTAGAATCACTCATAAACAAATCCTCCAAAATATTTATAGTTTGAGCTGCCGGAAGCGGCAAAAGCACTTTAGCACGCAAAATAGCCAAAGAAAAATGAGCAAAACACCTAGAACTAGATGACTTTTTTCGAGAAATCAAATACACAAAGAAGGCTGATCTAGATACTAAGACAAAAAAACTCAATAAGTTCTTGGAAAACAACACAGACCGAATAATAGAATGAATTTTTATAGATTGGATTGACGAAATTTACAAAAAAGCAGACTTAGTAATAATTTTAGATATGCCAAACCACAAAATAATACGAAGACACGCCAAAAGATTCTTGACAAGAAAAGTTATCCAACGTAGAAAAGAAGAAACAATAAAAAGCTGTATTGGTCTAATTAAATTTGCCATATCTTATCAAAACAAAGATTCTGAATATTCCAAATATAGACACATACAAGACTGCAAAAAATATTGATGCAACTACGCTATAATAGACAATTAAATAAAATTGACTTCTAAAACTGAATATATAGACTAACAAAAACAAAATAATAATTATGGAAGAAAATCATATAAACCATAGATATAATTTATCCATAAGTAACAATGGAGATTGTATTGTTATAGACGATCACACTCATTACCCCATAATGATAAAACTAAAACAGAAATTTCTAATGATAAACAACGATATCTATATGGGTAATTATAAATTAAACCAAGAATCCAGAAGATGGAAGTTTTCAATTAAAAGATTCCTATGTATTATATAATTAGTCTGCAAAGATTTTGCAGACTTTTTTTATTAACGATATTATTAATTTTAAAAGGCTGGTAATACCAGCCTCAAATAAGCATAAAATTATTAGTCAATTTTTTTAGGTACACCTACCTCAGTACGTGGAGCGGTGATTATTTCAATTAGCTTTGCAGCCTTATCAGGACATATGTCCTGAATCTTGTTTTTGAATCCTTCTGAAACAGCGTTATTTGTTCCTTCATTTTCACATAAAGTTACATTATTCTGATCGTTTAAGGATACTTCTACACTTTTACGATTGCGACCAAAAACAACTACCAATACAACAATTCCAATAACAAGAATAACCCAATATTCTTTTACTTCGTTTAATAGTTCCATATCTTTTTTTTTATTTTTGAGATTCGAATATAGTAAAATCCCAAACAAATTCAATAAAAAAATTAATTCACAATTATAAAAAATAAACTGGTAAAAAACCAGTTTATTTTATTTTCTTATTAATAGATATAGGTCCCATTATTTTTAAAGGTTTCTTTTTTGTCTTTGATTCTCCTCCAACAATAAAATTAATTAATAAAAGAATACATATAACAATCAATAGAACAACACCAAGCAAACTAAGAGTAAAAGCGAATAAGTTCATAAAATTTTTATTTTAGTTTATTTTTACCAATAATAAAGAAAACACAGACAAAGTCAATATTATTATACAATTAACAAGACCAGAAACCAATTTCCAGGTCACGAAAAAAGGCTGGTAAAAACCAGCCTTAATCTAAATAAATCATTAACCATGTTCTTTTTCACGATCATCTTCTTCAGGATAATCTGAGTAATACCCCTCTTTTGACGAAATACCCAAATTGTTTAGTACACCAACTTCTTGGATAATACCCTCCGGCGTTATTTCCTTTTCTTCTTTATCAGAATTCCACCAACTCATAATATTATTTTTTAGTTATTTTTTTTAACTAAACTACTATAAACAAATGATCAAATAAGTCAACCCAAACTTAACAAAAAAACCTGGACCTAAATCCAGATTCTTTATTTTATTGAGATATTTTGTCCATAACTATTCTAAAACCCGATAGAAGACCTTTTAATTCAGTCGAACTATAATCAATATCAACACCTTCTTCTCACAAAAGATAACTAAGAAAGTATTTTTCTGAAACCTCATACGGTAAATTATAA
>JBGSQV010000033.1:0-4365 GCA_041737855.1 Minisyncoccia bacterium
TATTGTATTACTAGATAGTCATATTCAGAGCCATACTCAATACGATAATCAGCGGCAGACCTTACGTTGCCTTGTGTGATGTTTATGAATCCCTCTATGTTAGCCTTTTGATCTCTGGCTTTGTGGAGGTCTTTTTTTATTATCTTTGTGTCTAAACTAAAGCACGATTCAATCAGTGTTCTCATTCTTCTATTTTACCAAAGTCCTATCACTTTTCCCTAGAATTATTTTGAAATTTTTAGAGAGGCTCAATTTTCAGATTTGGTTTTTTGAGCAAAAGACACAAACGGTTACGTTACCATACATGCCCCGTCACTATGTAGTACCTAAATAAGACACCCCCCCGTACCAACATTAAATATAAGTGCTATTACAACAAAACTATGTTTTTGGAAGTAATTATCAATAACAATCAATACTTCTACACGTTGGTCGTCGTGAATATTACTATTTAATAATAAACAACATGCAAAACATTAAGGAATTTGAAAACATTCCCATCACAACTTACAAAGGATCAGTGGCAACTAAAGCTCTAGCTGAAGAATTCATAAAAGAAAAGTACGGAGTGGCAGAAATAAAAAACATGGATTGCGAACATAATCTTAGAACTTTTAATTCTTGGTTGAAGTGCGGTTATCGTGTTCGTAAGGGGGAAAAAGCATTAAAGAGTTACACCTTTCTCCAAGAAACAAAGAACGGTGAACTTGTTTTAAGAAAGTATTATCGTCGCCCAGTATTTCTCTTCTACTATCGCCAAGTCGAACCTATTAATCATAATCAAAACTAATATTATGACCACAGCAAATCCTCCCAGCGTTCCGATAAGCGGGGTTTTACAACAGAGCAAGTCTTTAAGTGAGTTTAAGCTAGGCGTTAGTGATCTTCTTGAAAAGCGTTCCTACTTCATAAGTCAGGTATTACCAAAGTTAAAAGAGAATGCTGACTACTACGTTATTAAGGGTAGAAAGAGTTTGAGTAAAGGTGGAGCAGAAAAGCTATGTAGTATTTATAATCTCTCTGCTACTTTCGAGAAAGATAACGAAACGATGAACGCCTTCACAATTCCTGGCTTAATTGCCTATACATGCACATTATCACGAAATGGTGTTGTTCAAGGGCAAGGTAGAGGCTGTAGCACGTTGTCTAAATGTGATAATGATCCTAACAAAGCCATTAAGATGGCAGAGAAGTCTAGCTATATATCAGCCACCATTAGAACTACAGGATTATCAGATATCTTTACTTCAGATATTGGAGATGTTTCTTTATCTGTAATAACTAAGATACCAGATAAGGAAGAGTATCTGCCTGTAGAAGCTACAACAGAAGCAACTATTACTTCTAAGCAAAATGTATTATTACGGTCCTTGATATTCAAGATAAATAACGCTGATACCAGGGCAGACTTTCTGCACCAACTAGAGAGTGGATTATCTAGGCAAGATGCATCAGAGATGATTTCTAGTTTATTGCCTAATTATTAATTAATTACAATTTATGATTACAAAACTTAAAACTTGTTATAGAAATAAAAGGAATGCATACAATTCAGATCTTGATTATATTGGTGATGGTATAACTATTAACGATAGACAAAAAAGAACTCTTATTAACTTGTATACTCAAAATATACAAGATGAAGATGAACTTTATAATAGAATCTCCGAGTTAGATAATTGTTCTTCAGAAGAAGCACAGAGTTTAATTCTTGATTTTACTAATGCAACTTGGTCTTAGGATAACACAAGAACATTAAAGGCGGTCCTTATATGATGGATCGCCTTTCTTGTTAGTTTAAATTACTAAGAAACTTAAGTTTTATTTCTTTTTGAATTGTTCAATAATCCAAGCCTGAGCTTCATTTCTAAATTGGTCATCTGATTCTGATTTTTTATACATTTCAAAAAGCTCACGAATTTGTTCATCAGAAAAACGAGAAAGCACTTTTTTAGAGATATCATCATATTTCATATTTAAACGTTGAAGTAAAAAACTTAGTAAAATTTTCGGCATATATTCCTTTGCTTTCTCACTTCCCTTAAAATGAATGATTCGTTCAACAGCCATGCGTGGGTTAAATGTATATGAAGAAGATGGAATCTCACGACTAACATTATCACCTGATTTTTTCATCTCATGATATAGTCTTGTATGAAATGCTCCCATAGAGAAAAGTATTTTTAGGTTTTCTTTTCCTTGTAATTCTGGCTTTTCTTTTAAAAGCTCGAGTAAGCTAGTTTTCATGTTATCTAGGATTTCATTTTCTCTCTCTTTCTGGGTTATTGACTCTAATTCAGAAACATCAGCAATACGTTCACAATTTTCCTCAAAAGATTTTGATCTATCAAGAATATTCCAGTATATTCCATCTTTACGCATTAAATCATAAATCTCATTATATATTTCACTATCACTTTTTATATCAACTAATAAAACCTCTTTATTAGTTCCTTGTAGTTTCTCAAAAATAGCCTTAAAATAGTCAGGCCAAAAAAATGCCTTACCTCGTCCTTTCTCATTTTCAATAGCTTGTTCTGGGGTAAATTCACCTTTAGAAATTTTATGCCAAGTTTCTAGCCGCTCCTTATCCCAACCAGCATTTTCTTGAATAAAAATATATTTATCATCTAATCTATTAGCAACCATTTGTCCGTCTTCAGTTGTTGCATGACTATTAAAGAAAAAATGTGTTTCAATATTAGGAACCTTTTCAATGCCTGATTCTTTTAAAAACTCTTCAATACTTTGTCTATCTTTTTTATCTTCACTTTTTGAAACAAATTCTTTAAATTGTTCAATATCTTGCTTATTACCTAATATATGAATTTGGTCTGAACTTAAAACAGCAATCTCATTTTGACCCCTAGTATCTCGTAAAAATTTACCAGATACAACACCATCATAATTATTACTATTTAGATATTCCAAGAAATTTTTATCTATATTCCAAAGTTTAGTCATTAAATGTGTATTAGGAGTCAATCCATCATCATATCTTTCTGAAACCGTTAAGGGGTTTTTAATATTCACTAAAACAGGATAAACATAACCTTTTGCATCGTTATTTTTGAGACCTCTTCCTGTTCTACCAACATATTGTTCGGCATAATTTAATTTATCAGAAAAGTAAATACCAGCATCACCCGTAGGGTTATACCCTTTTTTCTCATAACCATCTTTTCCAGGAGATAAAAAAGATTCAAACTTATTGTCACTACCATGGTAAAAAATCCCTTTGAATTTACTTTCCGGGAAAATAGTTTTTAGATACTCTTTATAAAGTTTAATTGCTTCTTTCTCTTCAAACTGCTCAACCTTATCTTTTACTTGTTTTTTAGCTTTTTGTAAATTTTCAAAATTACCAACTTTATCTTGAACATCATCAAGGTTTATATAATTTCGTTCTATATTTTCTGGAATAATATAATTATCATTTTCAACATCCATTTGCGAAGCAATTGGATGTTTACTTACATGTAAATTTTCAAATTCTTCTTTTGGTATTTTTACAACGATCAAATTTGCACCATTAACACGTTCTGTTTCAGCTCCAAATGTTTGTTGTGATTTTCGGAGATAACCAATTGCAGTTTCTAAATTTGGTGTAAACCATTGACCTTTTAAATCTTTATGTGAAGTTATTCCGTCAGGTTCTTTTTTAATATTTTTATTTTCAATACGATAAAGAGAAATGTTCTTGTCAGATCTTATTGTTTCTACGGCGATATTCTTAAGCTCGGGACTAAGTTTAAAAACTTCTTGTATATTTTTCTCTTGTTCTGAAAATGAAAATTGCTCAACATTTTGCTCTGTTTTGTTTAATTCTCCTTTTATAATAGGTTTTGCTGGGAATCCTTCCATATTGGTATTCTAACATTTTCTTAATATTTTTTCTATCATTCGCATTCTAGATGAAATCACACATCTCTGTTATAATTTATAAATGACTCATATGAATACAGATACAGAGATTGAAACAGCTGAATATTTAAGACGTCTTTCTCAGTCTGCTTATAACATAAAATTAATTATAGATATTCATCGTGCACAATTACATTATTTTGATAAGAAATTAGATCAGTTTTATACAGATGCCACAATTGCAGGAGGTGAAAAAGAAAAATTAATTAATCTACTTAATAGACCTATAGGAGTTAGGAAGTTTCCTTTTAGAGAAAATGTCCTAGTTAGAAACCTTGTGGCAAATGAGTGTGAATCAAAAAGCGATATTAGGCATCTCAATATCGCAAAAGAAGAATTACTGTCTTTATTGGTAAAGATACAAGACGAAAGAAAAAAATCTTCAGCGTATGAAGCGACGACAGGTCCAGAAGATGGACCATTAAAGGATTACATTGTAAG
>JBGSQV010000041.1:0-7151 GCA_041737855.1 Minisyncoccia bacterium
GCCGACATGGTATTTATCGCTTGCGGTATGGGTGGTGGTACAGGTACAGGAGCAGCTCCAATCGTTGCTCAAGCAGCTAAAGAGCAAGGTATCTTAACTGTTGCCGTAGTTACAAAGCCATTTTCTTTTGAAGGAAACCAGAGAATGAAATTAGCTGATATGGGTCTTGCTGAACTTGAAAAAGAAGTTGACGCTATATTGGTTATTCCAAACGACAGACTCATTGTTATCTCAGGGAAAGATGTTGGTTTTAGAGAAGCTTTTGGTATGTGTGACGAAGTATTAAAACAAGCCGTTGAAGGAATTTCTGAATTAATAACAACACCAGGAATGATCAATGTGGACTTTGCTGATATCAAAGCAGTTATGTTTGATGCTGGTAGTGCACTCATGGGAGTAGGTATTGCTGCTGGTGAAGGACGTGCTGAGAAAGCTGCACTTGCTGCTATTAATTCCCCTCTTCTTGATCTTTCTATTTCTGGAGCAAAAGGAGTTCTATTTGCAATCTCTGGAGGCGATGATTTAACTATTCATGAAATCCAAGAAGCTGCAAAAGTAATTACTGAATCAATAGATAAAGATGCTAGGGTTATCTTTGGAACAATAAGAGACGAAAAGCTTAAAAAAGGAGAAATGAAAGTAACAGTTATTGCTACTGGTTTCCCTACTGATATGCCAAAGCGGTCTTTGTTTCAAATGGGTCAAGCAAGAAATGCAGAACCAACTGTAGCAAACTCTACAAAAGAAGAGATCGTGCAAGCAGTTAAGGATCAACCTAAAAATGAAACAACAGAATACATAAAGAAAGCCGAAAAAGTAGAAGATGATGATCTATTTATAGATGATACAGATGACTGGAGTACAGTTCCAGCATTTCTAAGAAGAAATAAAAAGTAAAAGGTGTCCAACACCTCAAAAATAAAAACCCTTATTATATAAGGGTTTTTATTTTTGATTTTATTGTTTCATAAGGGGTCCAACACCTTTTATTTATTTTTATGTATCCAAATATATATATCTTCTAGTGCTTTAACCGCATCTCCTGTAGCAATATTATTTTGATGATATCTACCGTTAGTGCAATCTCCGGCTGCCCAAACACCAGGAATAGAACTCATCTGAGACATCGGATCAACTACAATCTTATTTGAATCATCAATCCCAACTAAATCTTTAACAAATGAAGTATTTGGAATTTGTCCTATTTCTACAAAGATACCTGTTGTTGGTATATTTTTTTCTTCACCAGTATTCTTATCTTTGTAAGTCAAAGAACTAACAAATTTATCACCATCTACTCTTAAAACTTCAGCGTTTGTTATTGCCTTAAATTTAGGATTTTCAAAAATTTTCTTTACTGTTATTTCATCTGCTCTAAACTCATCGCGCCTATGTATCAAAGTGACACTCTTACAGTAAGCAAGTAGCTGCGCAGCTGATTCAAAAGCAGCGTTACCTCCACCTATAACCAAAACGTCTTGATCAGCAAACATAGGCCCATCACAAGAAGCACAGTAAGTAATACCCTTATGTTCAAAAATATCTGCATTTATTGCTTCTAGTTTACGCCTACCACTTCCAGTTGCTACTAGCAATGCTTTACTTTCATAAGTCTTACCAGATTTTGTTTTTATTAAAATAGTATCATTACTCTTAGTCACTTCAGTTACATATTCCCCTTCTATAATATCCAAAAAAGGACCCTTGTAGTAAAGTGTGTGTTTCTTAAGGTTTGAAGCAAGATCTGCTCCTGAAATTTCAGGTGTACCTATCCAATTATAGATAGTTTCTGAAACTATAGATTGACCACCAAATTCATTGGTGATAATAGCTGTTTTTAATTGTTTACGGGCTGCGTACACTGAAGCTGCTGTACCTGCAGGACCTCCTCCTAATATTATTAAATCATACATAGTAGTTCTATTTTATACTAAAACTTCCAAAACACAAAACCAGAAGTTTAACCTTTGTTATAAATTTTGATTAGCGAGAATTCCTTCAAGAATTTCTAATTCAGCTTTTGAGTTTGGTTGGAAAATTTCCATCATATTTGAAACTGGAACAGCTTCTATCCCCCTACCTTCTTCTTGGGCTAGTTTAATCAAATCAGTAAGATAGTATTCACCTTGTGCATTTTCATTTTTTAATTTATCTATATTTTTCCATAACCATAATGAATCAAAAGCATATATTGCTGGGTTAATTTCTTTTACTTCTCTCTCCTCTTCATTTGCATCTTTATACTCTGTAATTTTTATAACATTACCGTCCTCATCACGAATGATTCTACCCAAATTATAAGCTCCTGCTCTCCAATCTTTAAAGTCAGGTAATATAACTGTTCCCATAGTTATAACAGAGTCACTTTTCTTATGTGAATCTATAATTTTTTCTATTGTTTCTCTTGAAATTAATGGTTGATCTGCAGATATTACAAAAATAATTTTATGATCTTTGTGTGTAAAATTTTTAGCAGATAAAACAGCGTGCCCAGTTCCGAGTTGTTGTTCTTGATTGGCATAGTTACGATTCTCCCCAAAAACTTCAAAAATTCTTTCTTTTTTATGACCAACTACAATAACTGGCTCTATCGGTAAATTAACTTCACCCAATGTATCTAAAATATGTCCCAAGAATGGTTTACCTCGTAGCATTTCCAGAGCCTTTGGATCATCTGATTCCATCCTCTTGCCCTTACCTGCTGCTAAAATTATTATCTGTGTATTCATTATTATTTATAAATTAAATTAATAAGTGCGCGGTGAGGAACTCGAATCCCCGGCCTACCCCACGTCAAGGGGTCGCTCTACCAGCTGAGCTAACCGCGCATAATTCTTTTATCCCGTACAAAGCGGAGGCGGTGAGATTCGAACTCACGATACAGTCTCCCGTATATCACTTTTCGAAAGTGGTGCCTTCAACCACTCAGCCACGCCTCCGCTTTGTACGGGACGAAGCGGTGCATTCAACCTTTCCCCTATTGCCTACTTCGTAACGGCAATTTGCTCCGCAACCGGATGAAAAGTAAAGCAGTTTACTTTTCATTGCCAACCCTCCATATACAAAAAACTACCCTTAAATTATACAAGAAATTAAGGATTTTTTCAAATAAATTAAACTAATTAATCAAGCTTTCTCCTGTCATACTATTTGGTTTTTTAAGATCCATAAGTTCTAAAATAGTAGGAGCTATATCTGACAAATTACCACCGTTTTTCAACTTTTTATCAACACTAGTCATAATAAAAGGAACTGGATCTGTAGTATGAGAAGTGTGCCTTAATCCTGTTTCTGGATCAATATTTATTTCTGCATTTCCATGATCAGCTGTTATGCAAGCTACTCCATCTCTTAATTTAAGTTCTGTTAAAATCCTACCTAACTCTCTATCTATCTCTTCGACTCCTTCTATGATCGCTGGGACTTCAGCTGTATGCCCAACCATATCTGCATTAGCAAAATTTATTAAAATAAAGTCTGTCCCTTTTTGTATTTGTTCTATCACCTTATCTGCAATCTGCTCAGCCCCCATACGAGGAGCAAGATCGTAAGTTTTTATATCTTTACGACTAGGAATAAGAATATGCTCTTCCCCTTTATAACAACCTTCGACTCCACCATTAAAGAAGTAAGTAACATGTGCAAATTTTTCTGTTTCTGCTATGTGGGCTTGAGTTAAACCAGCTTCCGATATTTCTTTTGCTAATGTTGTATCTATTTTAATAGTTGGATATGCCACAATAGTTGGATAATCTTCTCCATAATTTGTCATGGTTACGAAACAAAGATTATCTTCTTTTTGTTTTTCTAAAATTTTTGAAGTTAATTGTCTTGACCTATCAGCTCTGAAATTAAAAAAGAATATCCCATCATTTTTTTCAAGTGGATATTTTTCTCCTTTTTCTCCAATACATACAAATGGTACTAAGTGCTCATCCACATCTCCTTTTTTGTACAAATTTTCTACATATAAAGATGGTTCAATATCACAAACTTCTCCCTTCGCTCCAAAAACAACTTCTTCAGCTTTTGATATACGCTCCCAATTCTTATCTCTATCCATTGCATAGAAACGCCCAGATATAGATGCAATACTTCCTACCCCAAGTTCTTTTATTTGTTCTTCCAACTCCTTAATATATTTACTTGCACTTTGCGGTGGAGTATCGCGACCATCAGTAAATATATGTATAGCTATCTTAGAAACTCCATTTTCTTTTGCTACTTTTAGAAAAGCAAATAAATGTGATATGTGACTATGAACTCCACCATCAGAAAGAAGACCCATCACATGAAGAGTAGAATTATTATTTTTTACATGATCAAAAAGAGTTTTAAAAGCGTCCCCTTTTCCGAAATTACCATTTTGAATATCTTTATCAATTCTGACTAGATCTTGATCTAGAATCTTACCTGCCCCCATTATCATATGACCAACCTCACTGTTCCCCATTTGCCCCTCTGGAAGCCCTACAGAAAGCCCTGATGCCCCTAGGAGAGTATGTGGATAAGTATTCCATAAACTATCAAATACCGGCTTATTGGCCTCTGCTATAGCATTATTGGTCTTATCTTCTCTGTAACCCCAACCATCAAGTATAATCAAAAGAATTTGTTTTTTATTCATTAGGCAATTATACCAAATAACATGATATAATTAAAACATGAATAAAAAAATAAATTTTATATCAGTACTTATAATAATGATTACTCTTTCCTCTATACCATTTACTACCTCCGCCTTTTGGTTTTTTAATCCAAAAAGAGCAGAAGCACCTATAGTAGAAAATGCTGCAATAGATGGAGAGTTAACTAATAGTGAAAAAACTCAAGCATTAGACAAAGAGAAACTTTGGAAAGATAGTTTTGAGCAAAAAAACATAGAGTCTGTAATTGAAAATAAAGATAATTTTATTTATACGATGCCAGAGCTAAATTACATATTAGAAAATGAAAATACAAAAAATCCTTCGATTAGTGATGTTATATTAAATAATAATGAAAATGGGATACAAATATCTGCAAATTTTCATAAATTTATAAATGGTCATTTTTCTTTCACAACCAATGTAATATCTGTTGAAAATAAAATACATTTATCTTTATCATCTGTAAGTTTTTATGGTATTCCAATACCTTCTAAGTGGTTAGAAACACCAGCCAATGAGTCGCTGGATGACTATTTCTCTTTCTTATATAAAGACCAACGATATACTGGATTTATTTTTATTAATCAAAATAATTCCCTACAACTTAAATTTGAATTTAAATAAAAAAAAGATGACCAATTAAAACTGGTCATCTTTTTATTTATATTTTTAGTTATTATTCAACAAACGAAAAATGACTTTTCCAGGGTCAGGATAAATACTACCAATAGGTTGAACTTCCTGTATTTCATCTTTAGTAATTTTTTTCCCATCCAACGGATAGAAATTAAATTGATCAATTTTAATTCCCAGCTCTCTAAAAGAATATGGAAACAAAGAAGGAAGTGTATCTATAATATTTCTCACTTCTGGTTCTACTGCAATAGGATTTGCAGCGCCATAAACTATTTCATTATCATGAGTAGCTATTTGTACAAATAACTCATCATCATAAATTCCAAAAAAAACATACGCCCCCTTAGAGAGCTTTTTCAAAAGTTCATTCATAATCCTTAGATTTAAAATTATACAATTTTTCTTTTATATTACAGATTAAAAGTCAATGTGTCAATGTAACCCTAAAGGGTTCGAATTGAAACCAGATTGTAGAGAATATAAGGGTATTCACTTCCCTATCTTGCCAAAATGATAAATTAGGGGTAATGTGAAGAAAAATCATCTAGTATTCACCGGGCTAAATAGCTCATTAAAAAATTAAAATATGGAAATAGAAAAATTATCAAAAGATTTAATGTCTTTTTTAGATTCTACTCAAGGAAGAGTTTTTTTGAGCACTAAAGATGGAAGAAAGTTTTTACAGAAAGATATTTCAATTCAGTGGCTTGTTACCCAAATGGGTAGAAATTGGATAGAGTCACCAGATGGTTACAAATGGCTTTTTGAAAAAGATACAAGAATAATTTCTTTCTTGCATGATGGCTTAAGTTTACTTACATGTTTTAACCTAAAAAGGTGGTTAACAGAAAATGAAAGTGGTAAACATTTTCTTCATACAGGACACGGTGTCTTATGGCTTCAAAGCGAAGACGGTCAAAAATGGCTTGAATCAGAAGATGGTGTAAAATGGCTAAGCGTACCAAATGAATTGCTTAGTTTAGTAAAATCATAAACTTCATTATGCAAAGCTAGAGCTACCTCAGTTTTTAACTGGTCACGATTATATAAATCCGTGGCCAGTTTTTATTTTAACTAAAATATATTAATATTTACTAACCATTTTGTGTGCTTGCTTGTGCTAGCACGTGATGGTGACCCAAGTGGGACAAAATTGGAACCAGATTGTAGAGAATATAAGGGTATTTGAAAAATTTAATATATTAAATCAACAATTGACTCCTGTCGTTTAAAGTGATAATGTGTAAATGAATTGATAAATTGTCTAATTTGTAAAGGTTTGCTTGATCTGAGGTATTAAGTGATCTATCGAACCCGAGTTCTTTCTTCTCGGAAACAGAAGATCTAAGTCATCTTTCTTCTAACGGGGAAAGATCGATGAGTAGTACCAAAACTCACAGTTTCGTGAGCTCATAATCAAGACCACATGGAAGCAAAAAGAAAGTGCAAGAAAAAGACAAAGTTGCACCTTCGGAAGCATAAACCATCGTCTAAATTGGGTAAGGTTACATTATGGTTCCAACTAATATTAGTGATTGCTGAGCTATTGAAGGTCCTTTTATCTTTAATTATTTAGCTTTGATTCTAATCTATCAATTTACTCCCCTTATTTGTTAAGGGGAGTTTTTTAATATTAAATTTAAGCCTTCTCGAGAGATTATTTATTAATGATATTTATTATAAAATCTCTATACTTTAAATCATCAGTAATCAAATATGTCATATCATTAGTTATATCTTGCATAGAAACATATACTGCACGATTATTTTGTTTTTGAATTATAAATAAATTACCTTGTTCGTCAGCTAATGTTAAAGTATATGTATCATTTTTTGTTATATATAGAAATGTTTTTCCAATACTTG
>JBGSQV010000044.1:0-12058 GCA_041737855.1 Minisyncoccia bacterium
AGCAGAAGCAAGACCAGCTGAAGTAGCAAGTCCTGATGTTGCATTAGTTACATTTGTTGCTGTTGCAAGACCTGAAAGATCAGATACTTTTGCAAGTGAACCAGATGTGAGAGTATTGTCAGTTAGATTACGAGTACCATATGACCAAATATCAGCAGCTGTAGCTCCTCCACCACCACTAGTTAAAGTTCTAGTTCCATTATTCCAAACATCGGCTACTAAAGTTCCATATGTTGAAAGAGATCTTGTTCCACTACCCCAAACAGCTGTGGCAATATCAGCAACTAAGGTACCAAAAGAAGTGATTGTTCTTGTACTATAAGCCCAAATATTTCCTGGTAATGAAGATAGAGTTGTGGCTAAAGTTCCAGTTTTTGTATCTGTATTTCCGTTTATTGTAGTTATAGCCCCAGAAACAGTTGAACTAGTATTAGCATCAACAGCAGCAGCAATAGAACTGTCTGTCACAACTGGAGATTTTACAATAAATGATTTATCTAATTTAAATAAATCACCAGTTCCACCACTTCCACATGTTATAAAAGCAGGATATTTCCCCTCTGAAGCAAGTGTTGTCCATGTATAATAATGCCACCCCGTAACAGCGACAGTACCTTCATCTGTCATAGTTTGATTATTAACCTGTATTGTTAAGCTAGGACTATAGATAGATATTTTACAATCATCTGCGGTAGGAGTGTAATCATCATTATAAATAAACTCCCCTATTGTAATACTCTCAATAGGAGCATATGTATCTATCGCATAAGCAACGTTAGCTAGAGTTAAAAAACCCAAAAAAATAAAAAAAACCTTAATAAGGATATTTATTATTTTATTTTTAAAATGGTTAGTTTCCACAAATTTTTATATAAAAAACCAAAAAATTTCATATTTTTATAAAATACAAAATATAATTGACAAGAAAAATGTTAAGTAACAAAGATTACTTCTTCTTTCCCTTTCCTTCTCCATCATCTCCCCCTTTAAATGCTCCTGTTAAATTTTTCACTGCTTCAACAAGATTTTTCGCAAGTTCTGGTATCTTTTTTGATCCAAAAAGAAGCACTACAATAATTGCGATGATTATAATTTCTTTTGTTCCTAATCCAAACATATAATATATAAATTAAACTAATAAATAAAACTAAAATTATTTCTTATCCTCTGAACTTTTAAAAGCACCTGTTAAATGACGAATGGCATCTGCTATACTTTTCGTAAGTTCTGGAATCTTTTTTGATCCAAAAAGAAGCACAATAACTATTGCGATGATTATAATTTCTTTTGTTCCTAATCCAAACATATTTGTATAAAATTATTTAAGCTACTAAATGACGACCACGACTATTTTCTCTATTAAATAAAATTGTAAGCTCATAAATCAACACCAAGGGTGCCGACATTAATATTAATGATAAACCATCAGTAGGCGGAAGTAAAGAGACAATTATGAATATTACAACAACTGCATGCTTACGTTTATCTTTTAAAAATTTGACCGACATAATCTCTAAACGGATAAGGAAAGTAATGATTAATGGGAATATAAACAAGACCCCTAAAAGAGCAGAGGTTAAGACCATTTGTGAAATAAATGTCCCAATATCCCAATAATTAGCCACTCCAAGACCAACGTTGACCTGTGCCATTAATTCTATTGCCAAATATAGCATTGCTCCACTATAAAAAAATCCTAAAAGAAATAAACCTAATCCTAAGGGTAGTGAAAATAGGAAAAATTTACGCTCCTTAGGTAAAAGCCCTGGCTTTAAAAATGAATATAAATGATATATAAAAATTGGAATAGTTATAGCACAAGCAAAGAAAAAACCTAAACTCATAGATAATTCAATTAATTGAAAAGGTGAAGTTGTTACAATCATAACATCCTTAAAATCATTCAAATACTTCATCATGAATTTTATCACCTGAGGTGCAACAAAAAAACCAACAGCAAATATAATTACAAATATTTTAGTAAGAGAGAATAACCTACTACGCAATTCTTCAAAATAAACAGCGTATTTGGAAAGAGTTTTCTGAAAATTATTCATAATTTTATTCTGACATTATAAAGATATTGTCACCCCCACCACCTGTAACAAGAGGTGTTTCTAATAGAAGGAATTGACTTCCTATTTTTTCAACTAAAATATCAGCAAGACTACCAGTATAGATAGAATCTGGTATTTCATTTATAAAATCTTGACCCTCCCCGCTTTGAAAATTTATATCTGTTAGCGCCATAATAATTTAAATTAAAATACGTTTTTTCTTTATAACACTAACCGTTGGATCTATTGCGGTTGGCGTTATATCATCTGGATTTACTTGAATATCTGGAACCACAACTGGAACCTCATCAACAGGAGCAGGTGCTATAACAGGATCTGGAGAAATAGGAACTTCTTTAGAAGTAGTTGTAGTAGTTGTAGTAGAATCAATAATATTACCATCACCATCCATCCTAGTGGTTGTAGTTTCTACTGTCCCTACTGGATTCTGCTCAGTTGTTGTACTGCTATCTGTCATTTTTTCTTCCATACTTGTTTGTTCATCAGATAAAACTTGAGTTAATGATTCTGGCTCAAGTGAACCCTCTTCCATCTGTCTAGACAGTTCTTTATTCATTTTTACAAAAGAAGCTGCAGCATGAGTAGATTCTGGATCAATTTTTAAAATTTCTTCTCCAAGAACTTGATTATCATTAAATTTATATACGATATTTCCATATTTTATATATTGTGCCTGAAAAGAACCAGCTACCATATTAGGATTATCTAAATTATAAAATTCAATTAAATCATTATCGGCATAATCCCCAGTTGCTGTTGAAACAACTAGATTTTCATCCTCAAAAAATTTTTGTCCTTTTTCTATATGAATCATATTAGTTTTGTGTTAATAATGCTCTAACTTTAATATTGTCTCCTAATGTTGTTGGTGTATATCTTATATATGTAGTTTCATTTATCTTATCAGTAGTATCATAAGCTCCCCAATTTGAACCACCATCTGTTGACTTCTCCCAAGAACCAGATGAATGAGCTACTGTAGTATCAGTAAGAAGAGTAGCCCCTGTAACTGCATCAAATAATCTAATTGTTAAAGATGGGACTGTTCCTCCAAATGCTGTTGAAAATCTCCAAGCAAATTTTTTATTGGTGGTAGATGACTGTCCTACTGAAGGTTGATAGTGACTATCCGTTGTATTGTCTTCATATATGACAGATAAATTATAAATTCTAGCTGGAATACAAGTGAGTCCTAAAATTTTAAATTCAAACATAAATTGTATTGATGTGCTTGGACTAATACCTGTTAGATCATGACTATCATCTAGTAAATTCCAAGTTCCAGAATCATCTGTTATTCCTGATGTACGGAAATACATTCTGTATGGTTCAGGGGGTAAACCCATAGTTCCAGAACCTATTTGTTGCGCAGAATTTACATATACATGATATAAGGTTGTAGCATTTGGGGTTAACATCTGTGGGGTTATAAGTCTTTGATATGGGGATGACCCTGCATATGTCCAGTGTGCTCCCAATGGAACAGCATATACTTGATTTATAATAGCTGTTGTAGTAATACGAGCCATATAACAAATACCAGCTTCAGCCCAAACAGAAAATGGTAATGCAGAAATAGCTGGATGAGCTACTGATCCACTATCTGAAATACTTTGATCATACTGTTTATCATCACTTGTAAAAATATGATCAAATGGATCTGAGTTATTATTATATTTTGTTACATAACTTCTTGCTCCCGCAGAACCAGAACTCATGACAATGAGTCTATCTATTGTATCAGCCACTTCTACGTAGTTAAGAGCGTTAGTTAATGGATAAGTTGAAGCTCCACCAGGTGGAACTTCAACCATTGAATCTGCTTGCCATCCTGTATTACCAGAAGTAATATCAATCAATGCAGTTCTATATATTCTAGTTGTTGTAGCAAAATACAAAGAAGGTATTCCATTACCTGGTCCATGATTTAAAGTGCCAACTCTTCCATTGTTTGCCTGAGAGCATGTTCCAGTTGGAGTTGAAACTCCAGTAACAAGGACAAATCCTGTAAGTGATTTCCCTGAAGCAAGACCAGTTAAACTAGCTCTTACATTGTATTTATATACTCTATTAGTAGTAGTTAGACCATCAATACAATATATATATTGTTGTGTCCATGAATCTTTATCAGAAATAGCTAGTCCGCATGTAATAGTATTTGTAACAGTAGAAGCATCAGCTAGCCAATACACAGCTCTTTGATTATCCACAGTTGTAGCTGCGGGGATTACAGTTCCTGTATTTTTAAATAATAATTCTCTTAAACCCTTAACTACATATAGTCCTCCATTTGTAACTGTTGCGTTTGTTGTTGATATTAAAGCACGTAGTTCATCTATAACATAAGGTCCGCTTGTAATAGTTCCCGGAGTAGCAACAAGAGTGATACCTGTTGCAGAGTTCACAGAAGCTATCTCGTACCATACAGATACTTGATTGGGATCAGCTGTTCCAAAACCAATACGAGTACCAACTGCAATATTACTAGCTTGCCAAGCAGTTCCAACTCCTGTAACAGTAGTTCCAGAAACAGAAGCCGAACCTGTCGTATATAAATCTCTAGTCATTCTAAATCCTCTAATAGTATGAGCAGTTGCAGTTGGAAATGTAACAGTTATGTATCCGTCCCAAGTAAATACACCAGTCTGAATACTATAAGTATATTTAATAATTCTTCTTGTGTTAGCTGCTGTAGCATTATCAGCCAAGAAAACCCAATGTGTATTTGTATCTATCGGTATAACATGAGGATATACTCCAGGAATAGGAGTAGATACTTCCATTGGTCTTGCTAGACCAATAGGCATTGGCCCCGCAAATTTATCAATTGCTGTTAAGCCAGTTCTCTGTTGAATTAATTGACCTAAATTTGTTTTAGTTGAATCATAACTCGTATAAAGAGTTGTTGATCCAGTGAAAGTATGTTCTGTTGCCCTTTTAGCCATAAATTTATTATGTAAAAATTATTAATAATATTAAACTTCTAAATAATCAACGTTAATCTGAATCGTTGTAGTCCCAGATATTACACAGTATAGCACCTGATCTATTCCCCCTTCAATATAATTTGGGTGATTATTTGCACCATATAGACCTCCTGTTTTTGGAGATAAATATTTTTCATGATCTGTACCCCCAGAAGTAAATCGAAATGAAACTGAATCTGCATTTGCAGTTAAAGAAAACCGAGAAGCATAAACTCTTATTTTTTTACCAGAAGCTGGAGTTATTATTACCCCGGAAGAAGAAAGACTTGTAGTAAGTTTACTAACATTTTGACCAGTAATAAGAGAACTGAGAGTCTCTTCTGTTGCAGGATTTATTCTTGTATTTGTTGAATCTTTTACTCCTATAACGTTTGAAGTTGGAGTACTACCTGCAACATAAGCATCTGCAGACTTAGGAAACAACGCTGATGCAGCAAGTCCAAGACCAGCAACTCCAGCAACCTTCAAAAATAATCTTTTTGTATCATCTATTTCTGATTTTTTAATTTTATCTTCTTCTATATAAGAAATTTTATTTTTCTTAACAATAGAATCTACTTGAGAACGCAAAGTATCACCCCGATTAGAAGTATTTATTTTATCTCTTAAATCTAGAGAATTTTTGTGTTGCGCCATATAATAACTACTATTTAATTTTACTATATTGGTATATTAATGCAACTTTTTATAAGACTATTTTTTCTCTTTATCTACTTCTGTGTAAATATAACTAGAAATTTCCTGAATTAAACCCTCTTGACTCTTAAATGAATTTCCTCGAGTCATAACACACAGAAGATAAGGGTTACCTGGGTAATAAATTACTCCACAATCATGAAGTTGGTAAACACCCCTATCGGATCTTTCCCCAAATTTATGAGATATAGTTACCCCATCTGGAACACCAGAGACTAATCCATTTTTATATTCACTTTTAGATAATATATTTAATATTTCCTCAGACATTTCTCTGTTTAAATATGAAGAGTTAAACAAAACTCTAAAAAAACCAGCATAATCTTTCACATTCAAACTAACTTCATGATCAACATCTTTATAAGGAACTCCAACAGAATAAAAAACATCACTAATATAATTACCCGGGATACTATCTATGACTATACCAACTCCAGCATTATCAGACTTTTCCAACATAGATTCTGCTATTTGTAAAAATGTATACTTATTATTTTTTTTCAAGATATCTGAAAATGTAATATTCTGATTTGCATCTTCTTGTATATCTGACTCTGTTATAACAACCTCTTTTTTAAGTATTTCTTCATGTTCTTCTCCATACTTAAACAAAGCCATAACTACTGGAATTTTTAAAAGACTAGCTGGAGAAAAAATTATTTGTTCATTTATTCCAACCCAGGGACCATTATTTAAATCTCTAAAATACAAAGATACATCTTTTACACCATATTTGTCTTTCAGTGAATTAACTTCTTTATTAATTTTATCAGAAGAAATGTATGGATTTTCGCTCTGTTTTACGTCTTCACAATCTAATATAGGATTAGTAAATTTAAAATTATCATTCTGGTCTCTTGTTATTTTACTAACATTTGAACCTGGAAATGATTTAGAAATCAAAATTATTGATAATACTATTATAATAATTACAAATAATATATTCAAAAATAAAAGTATTTTTTTACTCGTAATGTTTTTAAGAAGAATATATTCTTTCATATTATATATTGTTTTATAAGTTATCTAACTTCAAATCCCAAAGAATTAATCTTTTCTGTAATATCAGACATTATCTTATTGATTTCATCGTCAGTAAGAGTTTTATCATAAGACTGAAATACTAAACGATAGGCATATGATATTTTATCATTTTTTTGAAATTTATCTACTAGTTCTGGGTCTTTTACCAAAAGCTCTGTGCCCAATTCTTTATAAACATTAAATAACGTATCTGGTTCTGTATTTTCAGGAACCCAGACGGCAATATCGCGAGTCATAAATGGGTATATAGACCATGGTTTGAAAGTAAGAGAAGGAGAAGTTTCTCCTGAAGTGCCTTGGGAGGCTAAGGGCCTTGCATGAGGAAATTTTTCTAGAGAATTATATCCGTGCACTTTAGGAGGAAGCTTCTCTGTAGCGAACCTTTCTAGACTAACCTCTGTAACTCCCCTTTTATCCCCATATGCAACATGCATCTCTTCTTTATCTTTAAAAAAAACAGTTCCTATCTCAAATACTTTAACATCTTTCATAGAAAGTAAGGGTGCATTTAAAGTATTTAATTTTATACTTTCCTTAACACCATCTGTTAAATTTTTTCTTAGGAATTTTTTATCTGAAGGAGATGCTAATACTTCAACTTCCCCTTGATTACAAAATGTATAAGTCATTACCTCAGAATAACCCTCATTTAAAAGTTGCTCACGTACTTGGAGTATCTTATTATATGATTCGTTTACTTTTTCATCTTTCTTAATTTCAGGTAATTTTTCTAAAAGCTTATCATATCCTAAAATCCTAATAACCTCTTCTGTTAAATCATGTGGCCCAGTTAAATCAAGTCTAAGCGCTGTAATTGGTATATCAAAATCTTCTCCATTTTTTATATATTCAAATTTTAACTTTTTCCAAACATTTTCAATATCTTCTGTTGAAAAATCTGACCCAAGGCGTTTATTGATATATTTAGCTGAAACAGAAATAATCTTTTGCTCTTGTTTCTTAGCATAAACATCTACAATACTTTCAACTTCCCCACCAGCTAAAGAATAAATCATATCTGTAATAGCATCCATTGTTATACTACAAAGTTCTGGAGAAATTTCATTCTCGTATCTTTTTACAGCATCAGTTTGTATATTTATCTTCTTCGCTGTTTTACGAGTAGTTGTAGGGTTAAAATTAGCAACTTCTATAACTATATTTTTTGTATTATTACCAACCTCTGCTTTAGTTCCACCTTTTATCCCAGCAATAGCAAGTGGATCCTTTGTATCTGCAATTACTAAAATAGATTCATCTAAATCTACTTCTCTTTTGTCGAGTGTCGTTAACTTCTCACCGAGTTTACCATTACGAACTATAAGCTCAGGATTTGCTAATTTATCTAAATCAAAACAATGTATAGGTTGACCTAAATCAAACATTACAAAATTGGCAGCATCCACAATATTATTTATAGATTTTTGCCCTATCACATTTAATTTTTCTTTAAGCCATTCTGGGCTCTCTCCTATCTTTATATTTCGAACAATTCTCCCCATATAACGAAGGCATTTTTCATCTTGTATCTCAATCTTTAAATCTGTAGACTTTGGTTCAAAAATTTTATTCTCTTTATTTTTAATTTCTAAATCAAAAATAGCAGAGACTTCTTTTGCTACACCCCAATGAGAAAGACAATCATGCGCACGATCTGGAAGTATCTTTATATCAAGGATAGTATCGTCTCCAACTTTTTCTATTTCATCAACTTCAAAAGCATGAAAAATAATACCATCTGATATTATTTCTGGTTCTGGTAATTTGTCTTCAAAATAATTTTGTAGCCAATTGTAAGATATTTTCATAATTAAAATTGATTAAACCTCAAGTCTCCATGATAAGCTTCACGAATATCGTTCATTAGATACTTTATAACCATAAGTCTTTCAAGTCCTGGACCAAAAGCGAAGCCTTGATATTTCTTTGAATCAATTCCACATTTATCAAGTACACTAGGGTGAACCATTCCAGCCCCTCCCATTTCTATCCATTTACCTTTATATTTCAAATCAAATTCAGTTGATGGCTCAGTAAAAGGAAAGAAGCTTGGACGAAAACGAAGGTTTGTATCTTCTCCCAACATCTTTTTATAAAAATAAGAAAGAACTCCCTTCAAATTTGCCATAGAAATATCTTCACCTATAACAAGACCTTCTATTTGGTAGAATTGCATTTCATGAAATGCATCAGTAGCTTCATTTCTAAAAACTTTTCCTGGAGCAATGATTGCAAATGGTGGCTTTTCTCCACTCTTTGCAAACTCTTCCATAAAGCGAATTTGGACAGATGAAGTATGGGTCCTTAGAACTTTTTCATCCTCACCTTTTATATAAAAAGTATCTTGCATATCACGAGCTGGGTGTTCTTTAGGTACATTGAGTGCATCGAAGTTATGATAAACATCTTCAAGTTCAGGCCCTACTGCAACCTTAAAACCAAGTTCTGTGAAAACTTTTACAGTATCATTTATTATCATTGAGAGGGGGTGTTCCCTACCTCTTTTTACTTCTTCCATATATAGAATATAGCACTTTGAGCCTATTTTATCAAAACACTTTTAATTACCAATCTTACACCATTTACAGTCATCTTTGTTACATCCCTTTTCTAAAAATTCCATAGATAAAATTTCTTTAGCGCAAGTATTTATTTCTTCTTTTAATTTATCTATATGATCCTGTGTTATATCTAAAGAATATTGTTCAAACTCTCCTTTTTTATTCACCTCAATAAAATCTAATATACTTTTATTTATTATAAAATCCTTTTTATCATAATTAGTAAGCAATAATTTATAAAAGATTAACTGTCTTTCATAATTAGCTTTTTGCTCTTTTGTTTTTTCTGAAAATGGCTTTCCTGTCTTATGGTCAATAATATTTATATGCTGTGAAAATGAATCATCTAAATATTCAATCTTATCCAGAGTTCCACTTATTTTAATAATATCTTTACTTTCAAGTTCAAAGTCTTTTTCAACACTAAATTGCATCTCTACTTTATATATCCAAGTATCTTTATAATTATCATAATATAGAGATAAAGAATTTTCTCCTTTTTCTCTAAATTTATTCTCTTCTTTCTCTGGTAAATTAAACTTTTTTAAACTTTTATTAAATTCTTCTAAGAGGATTTTTTTAGATAAAATTTTTGATTCCATCTTGGATTTTTCAAAAAACTTATTTAGGGTTAAATCTATAATACTTCCAAATTTCATACTAGAAGAATATAAATCTGGTATTCTAATTAAATTTTTATATAAATACTCCTTAGGACAATTTAAATAATTATTTAAAGCAGACACATTTAACCCTCTCTTTAAAAATAGCTGACGTAAATATTCTGGCTCAAATAAAGAGACTCTTGCTTCCTCAAACTTCATAAATTTAATAATATTATCTATATTTTTTTCTTCAAAATCTTTCATTGTATCTTCATTCTTGAAAGATGGATCAATTTCTTTTATAAACTCAGATTCTTCATGCTCTTTCCCATCATTGTCTGTTCTAGAGAAAGATATATACAAATCTTTCTTTGCACGAGTCATAGCAACATAGAATAATCGTCTTTCATCCTCCATTCCACCATCATACTGATAAATAGGCATATTAATACTACTTCCACCACTACGACTTTCCCAAGATTTTCTTGTAGCATTTATAATATATACATATTCAAATTCCCTACCTTTTGATCCATGTGCAGTCATAAGAGAAACACCTTCAATGATCTCTGGATCAGTACTTTTAATATCTAGTTTGTACTTAGCAAATGAATCAACAAAATAAATAAAATCACCAATATCGTAATCATTTTTATTTTGAATTTGATTTTTAATTTCATCAAAAAGTTTATCTAATTTTACAAGTTTAAGACGACTATCTACAGAGCCTAATAAGTACTTTATATAACCAATCTTTTCTAAAAAGATTTTAAAGAAATCTGCAAAATTTTGATTTAATGATTCAGTTTTTAATTCTTTTATAATTTTTACAAAAGATAAAAGTTTTTTAGGGTCTTTGATCTCTATCTCTTTAAGATTTTTTTCATCCTCAATAATTCCAAAAATGTGTTTTTTGTTATCTTTATCTAGGGATCTAAATTTATCTAATATTTTGACATTATCATATACATCTAAATCCAAAAAGTTAGTAAACAAAACTTTTCCCAAAGAATGATCATCATTTAGGTTAAAAATTACCTTTAATATATTTATTAAATTTATAATATTTATATCATCTAGTATTTTATCTTTTGAAAAAATTGTATACGGAATTTTATAAGAATCAAATATAGTTTTTACATCTGAAACATTCTTATTTGCACGATACAATACAGCTATTTCACTAGGAGAAACTCCATTCTTGATCTTTTTATTTATATCTTCAGCTAAATACAGAAGTTCAAATTTATAATTTGAAAATTCATAAACATTTATTTTATTATTCTCTTTTGTATTAGAGTGTAGTTGAACACTATCTTCAAGCCCGTTTGTTTTTACTATTAAACTATGAGAACCATCTAATATATCTTGAGTGGATCTATAATTTTCAGAAAGAGCAATAAAATGAATATCTTTATACAAATTTTTAAATCGTGAAAATGTCTCAGTGCTTGCTCCCTGGAATCTATATATGGACTGTTTATCGTCACCAACAGTAAATAGATTTGGCTTACCCTCTAAATGAGGGGCATCAGTAAGAAGTTCTATTATGGTGTTTTGACCTTCATTTGTATCTTGATGTTCATCCACAAGAATGTATTGATATTTTTCTTGTACATCTGCCTTTAAATCTTTATTTTTTGAAAGTTCCTCAAGAACATAAAGTATCATATCTGAAAAATCGTATAATCCATGCTTCTTTAATTCTGCTTGATATACTGAAAAAATCTCCCCAAGCTCCTCCGCTTTAAATATTTTTTTATTTATCTTTTCTTCTTCAGCTGGTTTAACATCCCCTTTTTTGTATTTACCATAGTCTTTTTTGTAATATAAACTTTCATCTAAATAAAGCTCTTGTTTCCAAATTGGTAATTTATCAACGAACTCTTTTGGAGTTAACCCTTCTTTCTTTATAGCTAATATTCCACTTACTATTTTATTCAAAAATGAAAATTCATCACTAAAAGAAATGAGGTGTTTAAATTTATTATCCTTAATAATAGATTCAATGATCTGAACTCTCTCTAAATCACCGATAACCCTAAAATCTTCAAATTCTTCAAAATAAAAAGAAAATTCTTTTATAA
>JBGSQV010000062.1:0-1895 GCA_041737855.1 Minisyncoccia bacterium
GATCAACAAAATTATCAGAAGGTCACCCTTATTATGAAAAAGTTCGTAATCTAACTTATAGAATCTCTAAAGAGCTTGGTTTTGCTATTCTCTCAGGTGGAGGTCCAGGAATGATGGAAGCTTCAAACAGAGGAGCATATGAAGCTGGAGGTAAGTCTGTAGGTCTTACTATCAAACTACCCAACGAACAATTTACTAACCCATACGTAACAGATGAGATTCCATTTAACTTCTTCTTCACAAGACAATCATCAATGTCTTATGCTACAGAAGTTTGTGTATTCTGCCCTGGTGGATTTGGTACAATGAATGAGCTTTTTGAAATTCTTACTCTAGAGCAAACAAAAAAGATTGGTAAAATTCCAGTTATTCTCTACGGTTCTGACTTCTGGGGTCCACTCAGTAAAACAATGAATGAAATTCTACTTGAGAAATTTGGAACAATAAAAGAAGAAGATACAAAGCTATATGTGATCAAAGATAACGATGACGAAATCCTTGAAATAATCAAAAATAGTAAAATACGTACAGGAGAAGATTCATTTAAATAAAAAGAAAAAGCCCCAGACCGAAGGTCTGGGGCTTTTTCTTTTTATTTCTTTTTATTATTCAAGCAAGCTTTTACAAAAGCTGAAAATAGAGGGTGCGGAGAAAGTGGTCGAGCTTTGAATTCTGGGTGGAACTGTGTACCAAGGAAAAATGGATGCTTTGCTGTAGGAAGCTCAGCAATCTCGCAAAGCTTTCCGTCAGGAGAAAGCCCAGAGAATACAAGCCCAGCTTTTTCAAATCTCTCCCTGTAATCATTATTCACTTCATAGCGGTGGCGATGACGTTCAGATATCTCTCCGTTACCGTATGCTTTCTCTGCAACAGTTCCCTTCTTTAATACTGCGGGGTAAGCACCAAGACGCATACTACCTCCTAGCTTTTTATTTGCTATCTTTTCTTTCTGATCTTCCATCACGTCTATAACTACATCTTTTGCATTTGGTTTTACTTCACGAGTATTGGCATCTTTAAGCTTTAGCACATTACGAGCGTACTCTATAACTAAAAGCTGCATTCCGTAACATAATCCAAAGTATGGAATCTTATGCACACGAGCATACTCTATGACTTTCAAAATACCTTCTATTCCTCTTGATCCAAAACCTCCAGGAACTATGATACCGTCATATTGTGAAAGTTCTTTTATCCTCTTTGGATCCTTCTCATAATCCATAGATGAGATCCAAGTAAGCTTTGGTTTTGCACCCGAGGCATAGCTTGAGTACTTGATAGCTTCAATAACAGAAAGGTATGAATCAGAAAGAGTAAAGTCTCCAGTATTAAAATACTTACCCACAATAGCGATCTTTAATTCTTTCTTTTGATTGTGTGCAGACTTTGCAAACTTGGTCCACTTCACAGACTCTTCGTTTGGTAAAACACTACAAGTCATATCAATGGCATCACAGACGATATCACTAAGTCCTTCTTTCTCAAAGTTAATCGGAATATCATAAATACTATCTACGTCTGGAGCAGAGATAACTCTGTTCTCGGGAACATTACAAAACATCGAAATCTTTTCTTTTCTCTTCTGATCTAGTGGAACCTTACTTCTAGCAATAATTATATCTGGCTGAACTCCAGAAGCATTCAAAGTACGCACTGCATGCTGAGTAGGCTTTGTCTTCATTTCTCCAATCTTTCCAGGGATAGGCAAGAATGAAACCATTACAAAGAAAACACTCTTTGGGTTCTTGATCTTCATCATACGAGCAGCTTCTAAGAAAAGAATATTCTCGTATTCACCCACTGTTCCACCTATCTCAATAATCACAACGTTGGCGTTGGCCTTATCGCGAGCTTCTTCAATACGACGAATAACTTCAAGAGGAATATGAGGAACC
>JBGSQV010000063.1:0-5457 GCA_041737855.1 Minisyncoccia bacterium
GTCCTCTCCTGGGCACAAAATATAAAACCCTTAGCAAAAGCTAAGGGTTTTATATTTTGTGCCCAGAGCAAGCCATGAGTATGGCTTGTGTGAGAGGACGAGAAAACCTTGAGTATATTTTCTATAATTTAATAATTATAGAAAATACGAAAGGTGTACAGAATCTGTAAGATTCAAGATTCCTCTTATATTTAAATTAAAAAATACTATATCAATATAGTATTTTTAATTATGAGTTAACAAATCGTCAATTTTTTGGCGGTTTTTTTCTCCTTCGTCTATTTCTACATTTAAGAAGGGAATAGGATTTATTTTAAGATTCTTGGCAACATATTTTCTTAACTCTCCTAGATTCCTTTTTATAAAACCATATGCAGCATTTTCTTTCTCTCTTGGTAGAACGCTTATCATTATAGTAGCCCTTTTACCATCTTGAGATAATACAACTCGAGTAACTGTAATCATCGAAGTAACCCCAGCTTCACGTTCTATGTAAATAGCGGCAAGTTCTTTGATGTTATTTTTTATTTTTTCGTTTCTAAATTCTGACATATTATTTTATGACTACTTCAAAAGCTTCAAGTACATCTCCTGCAGATATTTCTATCTTTGTTTCTACCTGAAGTCCACACTCAGAACCTTCTAGCACTTCTTTTGCTCGTATTTTATTTATTTGGAGTTCTACTATTTTTCCAGTTCCTATTTCAAATTCGCGACGCATTATTCTAATCCTACTTCCAAAAGCGATTCTTCCTGTTGTTACTTTTCCACCAACAATATGTTTACCTTTTGTTGATCCAAATGTTTTAATAACTTTAAGTGAACCAATAACTTCTACAACCTCTTGTCTTGGACGACGATTTTCTACTAATTCTTTCAACCAATCTATGAGTTTATAGATAATATCAAATGTTTGAATTTCTACTTTTAGTGATTCATTTAAGTCACGAGCTCCAGAATCTATTTTTGTATTAAATCCAACAATAATACTTTCTTTATTTACATTACCCATCTTAAGATCAGATTCGTTAATAGCCCCAACTCCTTTACTGATGATTTTAAACTCAATCTCTTCTGTGTTTAGTTTACTAATTTCTTTTTCTATTGCTTCTATTGTTCCCATAACATCAGTCTTTATTATTATAGGAATAATCTTGGCACCAGAAACAGCTTGTCTATCATATGTTTTGTTTTCTAAATTTTCACTTTTTATTATCTTTATATAATTTTCAGCATCCTTTTTTGTATCAAATGAATAGAAAATGCTTCCAACTTCTGGCATTGATTCAAATCCTACGAGGTGAATAGGGGAGGAAAATGTGGCTTCTTTTATAGGTTTACCTAAAAAGCTTTCTAATATACGAGTATTTACAATAGCTTCACCACAAGCCACAAACATTCCAGCTTTAAGTGTTCCGTCTTTTATAATACAAGTGGCACCTACTCCTCTTTGTGGGTCACGCTTTGCTTCTATAATGACACCTGTCGCATTTATAGATGGATTTCCTGTGAATCCTTGTAGATCAGAAACTAAAATAATCATACTCAAAAGTTCGTCTATACCAGTTCCTTCTTTTGCTGATATGGGAACAAAGGGAATATCTCCACCTAGTCCTTCTAAATATATTCCTTTCTCTACCAAATCCATTTTTGTTTTATCAACATTTGCATTTGGTCTATCTATTTTATTTATAGCTACGATATAAGGTATACCACTCTCTATAATAGTATTGTAAGCTTCAAGAGTTTGAGCTTTTACAGAATCTTCTGCAGATACAACAAGAATAGCGACATCAGCTGCTTGTGCCCCACGAGTACGCATTTTTGAGAAAGCTTCATGTCCTGGTGTATCTAAGAATGTAATAAGTCTATTGTCTCCATTCTCATCTTTTGCTGTTACCTCATAAGCACTAATATGCTGAGTGATTCCACCAGCCTCTTTATCTACTATGTTTGATTTTCTTATATGGTCAAGAAGAGTTGATTTCCCGTGATCAACGTGTCCCATAACAACGACTACAGGTGGGCGAACTTTTTCGTTTGTTTTTGTTTTATCCATAATTTTATTTTAAACATAAATAAATAATCAAACTATTGAGAATAGAATAATTTATTATAAGTTTATTTTATCGCTTTATTTAAAACTTCTTTTTCTTCACTAGATAATTCAAACTCTGATTTACCTTTTATTATTGGTTTTGCAAATACACTCATACGGTCACGAGCGTATAGACTAGATAAGACAACCCCATTACCTTCATCGTTCATAAGAGCGATTGCAAAGCTTTGATTGCTTCCTGCGTCTATAAAAGGATTGAATCGTAGAGTTTCTACACTGCGGACTGATTTACTAAGTCTTTCATCTATTGTGACTAGATGTTTATTTATCTCATCTTCTTTTTCTTCTATTTTATTTATCTTTTTACCAACTAGAACAATCATCTCTTCTAAATTACGAGCCTTAGTTCCAGCAAAGATTCTTTTAAGTCTGATCTCTATCATCAAAATCCACAATAAGATGATAATAATAGTCCCAGAAATTATATAAAATAGTATAGAAGTATTCATAATCTTCACAGAGTATATACTAATAAGGCTTTTTTTACAATATGTGATATATTTATTGTGTATGTTTAAGAAGAAATCTATATATTTAGATTACGCAGGAGCAACACCCCTAGACCCTAGTGTTGCACGTAGGATGTCCTCATATAAAGGAGGTTTTTTTGCTAATCCTAGTGCTATATATAAAGACGGGGTCAAGGTGAGGGGTGTTATAGAAGAAAGTAGAAGTAAGATTGCACAATTGATAAATGCTCACAGTGATGAGATTATTTTTACTAGTTCTGGTACTGAAAGTGATGCTCTAGCTGTACTTGGAGTAGTTAAAGAATGGAACATAAAAAATAAAAATATAATACCTCATATTATTACTATCAAGATAGAACATCCAGCAATACTTCTAAATTGTAAATTTTTAGAAGAAAATAAAGAAGCAGAAGTAACTTATCTCTCCGTAGACAAAGAGGGTATTGTAGATATTGAAGAATTAAAAGATTCTCTAAAAGAAAATACTATTTTAGTTTCTATTATGTATGCCAATAATGAGATCGGTTCCATAGAGCCTATACAAGAGATTGCAAAAGTAATCAGACATTTTCGAAAGGAAAGAAAAAATATATTTCCTTTATTTCATACAGATGCAGCTCAGGCTATGAATTATCTGTTTACGGAGAATATTGAAAAACTTGGAGTTGATCTCATGTCTTTTAATAGTTCGAAAATTTATGGGCCAAAAGGTGTTGGTGTATTGTATAAAAAACGTGGGGTAAATATTACACCACTTTATCAAGGTGGGGGACAAGAGTTTGGTTTACACTCAGGAACTGAAAGTTTAAAGTTGATTACAGGTATCACTGAAGCTCTTGTAGTTACAAATAAAATAAAAGAAAAAGAATCTGAACGATTAATTAAAATTCGAGATTATGGAATTGAAAAATTATTATCATTATCAAAAAATTCAGGATATAAAATAATTTTAAACGGAGGGAGAGAGTTTAGGTTACCAAATAATATCAATATTTCTATAGCAGGTATTTCAAGTGAGCTCCTGGTTATAGAGTTATCTTCTTGTGGAATTTTTGTTTCAGAAAAGAGTGCTTGTCATAGTGATAGTGGCAATAGCTCTTATGTTATAAAAGCTATAAGAAAAATATGTAAAAAGGGTGAGGAGGAAGAAGGCTCTCTGCGCATATCTCTAGGCCGTCAGACTACAAAAGGGAATATGGACACTTTAGTTAGAAATCTAGGGCAAATACTCTTGAAATATAAATCAATATATAACCTATAAACACATTGTTTACTTGGCTTGACAAATTAGGCTTTTGTGTGATATAATATAAGAAAGGTAAAGAGTTGGCCTTATAAATAACTCATAAAATTGTTTTTTAAAAATTTAAATTAAAGGAGAAACAAACCATGAAAAAGATGGAACAGATTTCCAAAAAACCAAGCGTTCAAAAAAGAATAGAACAACTTGGTTCGCTTGCTGGATTTATCGTAGATTTTCTAGCAACAATTCTTAATTTTTCACAAGTTGAGTATTGGCTTGGACACAAAACCGAGCTCAAGAAAAAACTTCGTGAAATTTTTTCTATTATTGACGAATTTTCCGAAATTCGTGAGGAATGGCAAAAATTTTATAAAACCCATTTCAATTGGGATGTAGGTTTTGGTCAGGTAATAATTCCATTAAAACCCGAAGGTAAGTGGCGATTGCTTTTCATTCCAAAAGGAATGAATTTAAATCTTTCTTTTAGTATTTGTGAAAAACTTTTTAAAAGTTGGAGATATACTGAAGATTTAAATCAAGCAGTTACGAAAAACATTCGTAATACCGATAGTCATTATGCTGTATGGGTTCGTGATGAGGTTGAACCAGATCAAGAATTTCTTGGAAAGTCTACTCGTCAAGCTGATCCTGATATGAAAATCGGAATTACTTTATTAGAAAGAATTATTTTCGAAATAAAGTATTTTACAGAAAATGGGAATCATTTAGATGTAACTGGACTGACTTATTGGAGTGGTTCGCGCTACGCCTATGGCGATGTCCCGATCGCGTGCTTGGATAACAATGGCAAGTTCAGCGTGGATTGGAGCTATCTCGACAATTGCGATTCTAAGTACGGTATTCGCTCAGCAGTTTAGTTTCCCTTTAATTTTTTATCTTGAATCCTGTAATTAATTTAATTAGCGTATATTGCAAAATATACGCTAATTTTTTATACTAAAAATGGTTTTAAAATTGGTCTAATATAGACAACAATTTACCATTATTAAAAACTGCCTGTATATAATTAGGAATTAAATTATAATTCCAAACAAAGCCAGTACGAGCTGTGCAACGCAGTATATTGTGAAAACGGTATATGGTGATATGGATGATTATATACAGAAGAGTGGTTCGCGCAACGCCAATGGCAATGTCCCGAACGCGTACTTGAATAACAATGGCAAGTTCAACGTGAATTGGAACAATCTCGACAATTGCAATTCTAAGTACGGTATTCGCTCAGAAGTTTCTCATAAAAATCCCCAGATTATTCTTGGGGATTTTGTGTTTGAACTGATTTGTGCCAACCCGTCGCCATCATTGAAATATCTTGTAATATATGAGATATATAAAGATATGTTTTTTCTTTAATAACATTTAGTTCATATTCCATTCTGACTAAATGTTTGAGAGTTTCAATATCCCTGCGAAGTTTTCCTAGTAATTCTATTTTATTCTGTTTAGAGGATAAAGCAGAATCAATTGCATTTGAAAGTATAATAATACATTTCTCTTCTATTATTTTATGAATACCAAGTTTGTCTCGTTTTGGCATTCCATTTCCAATTTGATAAACAATTTTATATAATTGCTTGATATGGATGATAATTGGAAGCTCAATG
>JBGSQV010000097.1:0-2717 GCA_041737855.1 Minisyncoccia bacterium
ATAGTGTAGAAGGGGATGTTGTTTTAGAATCAAATAATGGAAATGTTGTTGTGAATGATTTTAGTTTAGCTAAGTCTATTTTCAGTTTATGGCCTAGAACTCCATCTTTATCAAAAGATGGTAATACTATTTCATTTGTTGGTGGTGTCCCTGGTGGTTTTAATTTAGATAAAACTATTTTATTTAATATTATAGTTGAAGCTACAAAAGAAGGAATAATAAAAATTTCTCCTAAAAATATGGCAGTTTATGCTAATGATGGGAAAGGAACAAGGGTTCCCCTTGATCTTAGTAGTTTAACAATAAAAGTAGTTCCTAAAAATGAAGGTATTGCATCAAATAATGAATGGGTTAGTCTAGTTTCTTCTGATAAAATAAATCCAGAAAAGTTTACTATAGTTGTAGGTAAGGATAACTCTTTGTTTGATGGTAAGAGATTTGCTTTTTTTACTGCTGTAGATAATCAATCAGGTATTAGTTACTATGAAGTATCTGAAGATGGTAAACCCGCTATCCGTAGTGGGAGTATGTATGTATTAGCTAATCAAGATGATAGCGTAACTCCAGATTTAAAGGTTACAGCTTATGATAAAGCTGGAAATAAAACAGTATCAATCTATAAGAAACCTGGTTTTGCAATCTTTGGATTTTCTTTGAATTTTTTCATTATTCTTATTCTTATAATAATAATTTGGATTATATTTAAAAAGGTAAAAAAAGTAAGAAAAATAAAGAGAATTAGACACAATGCAGAAAAAAATCAACAAATTAATAATTAAATTTGCCATTACAGTTTTTTCTTTAGCAATAATTTTTACAGTTGCTATTAATAAAACAGAGGCAGCAAGTCTATATCTATCACCAGCATCTTCTTCTGTATCTGTTGGAAATATTTTCTCTGTAAAAGTTTTAGTAAATACTTCTAGTAAAGCTATAAACAATGCAGAGGTTACGATTCAATTCCCGACAGATATGTTGAGTGTTGTTTCTGTTACAAAGAGTTCCTCTATTTTTTCTTTGTGGGTGGAAGAACCTAATTTTTCAAACAATACAGGGAAAATAACTTTTAATGGAGGTGTCCCAAATCCTGGTTTTAACGGTTCAAGCGGTTATATTTCTACCATTACTTTTATGGCAAAAAAGCAGGGGACTGCCTCAATTATTTTTTCTGATGGAGCTGTTAGAGAGAACGATGGATTAGGGACAGATATCTTGACTTCAAAAATTCCAAGCAATATTCAAATAACGGGAGCAGTCACGACTACTACTGAAGTTACAACCCCGGTTGTTACAACAAAAAATATAGCACCATTAAAGCCAATAATCATTTCAAGTACTCATACAAATCAAGATTCATGGTATTCTTCCAAAACAGCATCTTTTAATTGGAATATTCCAAGTGGAGTTACTTCAATTAAAACCCTCATAAATAATAAATCAGATTCTACTCCAACTATAAGTTACGATAATTCTGTTACCCAGAAGACTCTTGAAAATTTGTCTGATGGAACATTATATTTCCATTTACAATATTTTAATTCTTTTGGTAAAAGTCCTGTGGCTCACTACAAGATAAATATTGATTCTGCAAACCCATTACCATTTACTCCAGAAATAAATAGTAAAGATTTTAATAATGTAATTACACTTAAAGCAGAAGATAAACTTTCTGGTATAGATTATTACACATTAAAAATTGATGATGGAAAAGTTATAAAAGTTAATAAAATTCAATTATTGAATAATGAATATGTATTACCAATAGAGAATGAAGGTAGTCATAATATAACTGTAACCGCCTATGATAAAGCGGGGAACTATACAACATCAGATTCTACTTTTGTAAGTTCAAAAATCGTCTCTCCTGAATTGTCATTGAATTTATCTGAAATAACAAAAGGAGAATCTGTTGTTATTTCAGGTAAAACTATATATCCAAACAGTAACGTAGAAATAAAATTAGGTGAATATAAGGGTTCTGGAATTGGTTCTATTATTGGATTAGGATCATCTGATAATGTAAAAACATACACACAAATAACAGATTCAAATGGAAATTTTTCTGTCACCACTGATCCAATAGAAACAATCGGAACAATAGATATATATGCTAGTGTTGTATTGTCAGAAGTTATAAAAAGCTCTCCCTCGGAAACAATTTATCTTAAGGTTAAAGATACAAAAGTTGTAAGCACAATGTTATCTCTAGTTGCTCCTCTTCTAAGTATAATTTTAGTTTCTTTATTAATAATAATTCTTTTAATAATAATTTATATTGGTTGGCATAAATTCTTTGGCTTAAAGAAGAAATTAAATTATGAATTACAATTAGCAGCAAAGGACGTACATAATTCAATGTTGTTGTTAAAAGAAGAGTTAAATAATCAATTAAAAATTCTGGAGAAAGTTAAGATCGAAAGGTCTTTGAATAAAAAAGAAGAAGCAATATTTAGTGAAATTGAGAGCAATATTGATGATATTGATGATTTTATTAAAAAGAAAATTAGTAAAATTCTTTAGTTAAAATAGTCAATTTGTAATATAATGTGTAGTATGTTCAAACAACTACTTAAAAAATTTAATATATTTAAACAATCAATGGAAAAACCACCTTTTTTCCATCGTAGAGAATTTATTGTAACAGTATCTAGTTTTTTAATATTTACTATTGCCTTAATCTTTTCAAGTAGATTGATATTACTTTTTAATACTTTTTC
>JBGSQV010000110.1:0-3506 GCA_041737855.1 Minisyncoccia bacterium
CGGTTTGGGCTCTTTCCTTTTCGCTCGCCGCTACTCAGAAAATAAATATTTTTCTCTTTTCCACTGGGTACTGAAATGTTTTACTTCCCCAGGTATGCTCTCTTACGTCAAGCGTAAGAGTACTTCAAGTTTATTGAAGTGGGTTTCCCCATTCAGAAATTTCCGGATCAAAGGTTGCTAGGCACCTCCCCGAAACGTATCGCCGCCATGCTACGTCTTTCATCGCCTTTTTTAGTCAAGGCATCCGCCATATACTCTTATATTTCCTATTAGGAAATATGAAAACCATCTTAATTTTTTCCTCTCCAGAAAAAAATTTCAGATATTATTAACATTGTCCGGAACCGCTTCCATCTAATGTTAACTTTTTTATTATTACGTTCTGTTTCCAACTCGATTCAAAAGACCCTCTAAAATAAAGGATAACAGTGAGTTGGAACAGCATTCAGTTTTCAAATATCATATCGATGCCTTCAAAATAAAAAATCCGCCTTTTTGGCGGACAAAGCGAAACCAAATGGTCTTACTTTAACCGCTTTTTTGATTGATTTTCGTTTCTTAACATCGTGATTCGTATAGTATACGAAATGAAAAAGAAAGTCAAGCATTTAAAGCTTAAATTAAACATATTGATAATAATTAAAAAAGCCCCTTATTTAAAGGGCTTTTTTAAGTCTAGCTATTGAAATTAATTAGATGATAAATCCTTTGAAATCTTTTCAATTGCACGAGCAGCAGCTTCTTTGCCACCAAGACCAAAGGCAAGACCTCCAGCTATAGATAAGAAAGAAATAATACCAATAAATAAAATACTGAAAAGAGATCCTCCTGTATCTAATCCAAGATATGGTGCTATTAAAGTAAATGCAATTACCCAAATTCCATATTTAGCTAAAGAAGATAAAATTTCTGCTGATTTTACATTTGCTGCTTTTGATGAAACTAAAACTATTTTTTTAACTGTATTTGCAATTATAACTGCAAGTATCAAAAGTATTGCTATGATGATAACTTTTGGTAAATAGATAATGACAATCTGACCAATAAATCTACTTACTTCTGTGAGTTGTAATATCTCAAGTGATGCTATCAAAAATACTATAGCAATAAACCATTCAACGATAACTCCAAAAAATTTACCAACATTTAACCTTATCCCTATTTTATTCAAAAATTCTTCAGCTCCTGCGCTTTGGAATAATTTATCTACCTTAGTAGTAGTAATAAGTTGAGCGATTACTTTACCTATAATTCTTGCAATGATCAAACCAATTACAAATAAAACTATAGCCAATAATACTGCTGGTACAAAGTTTATAAAAACATTCCAAACGTTAGTAATTGAAGCTACAAAAATTGTTCCTAAATTTGATGTAAGCGTGTTCATAATTTATAAAAAATAAATAATAATAAAATACTCTCAAAGATTCGACTTTTTTAAGTACTCTATTATTATAACAACAAACGAGGAGTACAAGCAAATAAAGTAATCTTTGATTTGCTTGGTATCCGAGAGCCGTTGCTATATGGTAATCCATATACCACCACGTAGTGAATTTTGATATAGGGAAAACTATTCATTTATAAGAAGATAAAGAGAAAACACCAAAATCTACTACAAGACTATAGACTTTACTATTTTTTAGAAATGTATGTAGACAACTGACCGTTATCAATAAGCTTTTCGTGAGGTAGGTCTATAATATCGCAAACTAATTTATCATACATATCAATACGGTATTTAAATTCTTCAGAATCAAGAACGACATAGTCTAGCTCTTTACCAACTTCTGACTCAAGACCTTTCATGATGGACTGAATAGCATTCTTCTTTAATTTATCCCCTACTATTAGTATGTCTACTCTACTTTTGTCAGTACCAATAAATATACCAGAAACTATCATGAGTTTTATTTTACCAATTTGTTTAAAACGAGCAGGTAAATCTTCTCTCAATAAAAGAGATGGATCTACAAGCAAATCGCGGATAGAATTTATGTAAGGGAAAGATAGATCAAGCTGCCATGCTGGAACTTTCTTTTTTGCTCCACGTGAACCTTCGTGAGTAATAGATTTTTGTTTAACAAAACCCATTGCAGATAAAGCATTTACTTCTTTACGAGAATTTACTTTTGTTACTCGACTACGACTACTAACTTCATCTAATTCAAACATACTATTATTATTTAATAAAAAGAGGCGCATTATTTTTACACGTGCCTGTCCCCCAAAAAGTTTTGCTAGAGTTTCCATAGAGACTATTATACGCCATAACTTATATCCTATCAACCCCATACAAAATAGCCCCGGGCCATAGGCCCGGGGCTATTTTTAACCATTAAATATTATTTAAGAGTTACCTTGTCACAGATAATTTCCTGCTGGAAATTTCCGCGACCCCGTCTCAGCGCCGTCGCGCTTCCGACTCTAAAGTAACTCTATTTAAGAGTTACTTTAGCTCCAGCTTCCTCTAATTTCTTCTTGAATTCATCTGCTTCTTCTTTCTTCATTCCTTCTTTAAGAACTGAAGGAGCACCGTCAACTAAGTCTTTTGCTTCTTTTAATCCAAGAGCAAGAACTTCTTTAACAACTTTCATAACTGCAATCTTTTGTTCACCTGCGGCTGTTAGCTCAACAGTAAAAGAACTTTTTTCTTCTACTGCTTCACCTGCTACTGCAGGACCAGCTGATGCAACTGCTGCAGCTGAAACTCCAAATTTTTCTTCTAATACTTTTACGAGTTCGTGTAATTCAATAACTGACATTTCTTCAATTTTTGAAACTAGGTCCTTGAATTTTGCAGGAACTTCTACTTTTGTTTCTTCCATAAATTTTTATAAGTAATTAATAATTCTTAATAATTATTTTGCTAATGCTATTTGATCAAGCACAACAGCAAAACGTTGAATTGGTGAATTGATAAGGTTGACGAACATTCCACGTAGAGTTTGTAATGGAGGGATTGTAGCGATAGACATCATTTCTGACGCATTCATATACTTACCTTCAAATACTCCTCCTACAATTGAAATATTATCCTTGTGCTTTTTTTGAAATTCAAAAACTTCACGAGCACCAGCAAGCAAATCTTCACTATATGCGATTGCTATCTGACCTGGAATCTCAGGAAGATCTCCTAAAATATTATGAGTAGATAGTGCACGCTTTAATAATGTTTTCTTTGATACCTGGTAACCAACATTTTCTTTTTGCAAACCTCTGCGGAGTGCATTCACATCAGCAACTTGTAATTTATCAAATTTCACAAAGACAACAGATTTTGCTCCCTTTAATGCTTTTTCTAAACTACTCACTAATTCTTTCTTTTTGTCTAATGTAATTGGCATATTTTTTCTCGCTAATCCAAAGTTTAGCGAAGTCTGTTAAATAAAAAAGACCCTTTATGGGCCGTTTGTGTAGACGATTTTACTGCAATAAATACAATAAAACGTTTTCGACCTCGGCAGGAATTTTATAACCCATAATTTGGGTAAACCTACTTTCTA
>JBGSQV010000048.1:0-3009 GCA_041737855.1 Minisyncoccia bacterium
GAAGAAATTCATTTTCTAGAAGAAAGATTGTTAAAAGTTTTTGATGATACGATCTTAGAGGAAGAAGAGGATGAAGACTACAAGATAGATGCAAATATTTCTATTGATGATGTTACTAGTGAGAATTTTAATGTTATTAAAAAACTTGCCCCATTTGGAGTAGGAAACCCTAAGCCTACTTTTTTATTTAAGAATATAAAAATATTTGCAATCAAAGAGTTTGGTAAAGAAAAGAATCACCTAGAATTATCTTTTAAAAACAGTCGTGGCTATACAGTTAAAGCGATTGCATTTTTTAAGACAAGGGAAAGTTTTAGTCCTATATTAGAAGAGGGTAACAGTATAAATATGGTTGCTAACTTTGAAAAGAATAGTTTTGCTGGCAGAGAGGAGCTAAGATTAAGAATTATTGATATACTAATGTAATATGAAAAATAATATAGAAATATATACAGATGGTTCATCTCTTGGAAATCCAGGCCCTGGAGGCTGGGGTGCTGTATTTGTAGATAATAATAAAATAGTTCACGAACTTGGTGGTTTTCATAAAGATACGACCAACAATCGTATGGAACTCCAAGCTGTGATTGAAACTCTTAAATATATAAATAAAAATTATAAAGAAAATAGTATAACTATTTTTGCTGATTCAAATTATGTCCTCTCAGGGATAACTTCTTGGATTTTTAATTGGGAGAAGAATGGATGGAGAACTGCAAATAAAAAAGAAGTAATGAATCAGGATTTATGGAAAGAATTTATTATTCTTGTTCGTGAATGTAAAGCAAAAATAAACTGGGGGAAAGTGAAGGGTCACTCTGGTCATGTTTATAATGATAAAGCAGATGAGATCGCGACAACTTGTGCGAATAATCAAGATTTATGGTTAAGTTTTAGATAGGTCTTCTTTGTAATAGCTCTTCTAAAAGGGTACACCAATTTTCTACTGAAAATTCGTTCAGTTTTCGGCTCGACAGCCTCAAAAGCCCCTTTTATAAGACTATTACAAATCAGACCTTAGAGTAAAAGTGAAGCAGAATTGTTAAAATTATTTATCTCGTAGGGCACCGAAGTGGGTAAAGAGGAAATAATTTTAATAATTCTGCGGAACGACAAAAGTTATTATAAAATATATAAATTTATTTTAAAAAATGTCGAAAAAAGAATTTATAATAATCTCCATTTTAATATCAATCGCTTGTGTGCGATTTTTCTTTTTTATACCAGAGCCACCCAACTATGATAAAGCGATAGGTAGGGAAGTAACCCTTGAAGGGGAGGTGATAGATGACCCAGATATTCGTCTGAACAATCAGCATCTAAATATAAAGTTGAAAGATAAAGATGTAACCATTATGACCATCGTTAGTAGGAGTGAAAATGTTTCTTATGGAGATGAAGTTGTCGTAGAAGGAGTCCTTGAAGAACCTGAGAACTTCATCACACAATCTGGTAAGGAGTTTAATTATAAGAGGTATTTGGCAAATCAAGATATTTATTTTGTTATTAAAAATGCCAATTTAAAAATAATTTCAAACGGAAATGGAAATAAAATAAAATCTTTTTTATATAAACTTCGAGGCTATTTTATTAAAAATATTAATAGTATTATCCCTATGCCAGAGAGTGACTTAGCGAATGGTTTAATACTGGGGGCTAGAGGAGGTTTTGATAATGATATGAAGAATGAATTTATAAGTACAGGGACTATTCATATAGTTGCTCTTTCTGGGTACAATGTTTCTATTGTCGCTGAGGGTGTAATGAAAACTTTTAGTTTAATATTTTCTCAAATTATATCAATAATTTTTGGAATGATTATTATTCTTTTATTCATAATAATGACAGGAGCTTCGGCGACTGCGGTTCGAGCTGGAATTATGGCAACGATCATGTTGCTTGGGCGTATGACTGGTCGTAACTATATGGCAGGGCGCGCACTTATTATCGCAGGACTTTTAATGATTGCTTATGATCCAAGGGTCCTCATTGATATGTCTTTTCAATTATCTTTTATTGCGACAGGTGGAGTTCTTTTCCTAACACCAAAAGTTATGCATTGGTTTAAATTTCTACCAATGCGTTTTGGTATAAGAGAAATGATGGCGACAACAATAGCTGCAACTATTGCAGTATTACCTATACTACTTTATCTAACTGGAGTTTTATCTTTGGTATCCATACCTGCTAATATTTTAATTTTATTATTTATTCCTACGGTTATGCTTTTCATTTTTATTACTGGAGTTTTTGGTTTTGTGTCACCACTCCTTTCTATCCCTTTTGGTTTTATTTCATACCTGATACTTTTATATATACTTTCTGTAATTCACTTTTTAGGATCGTTATCATTTGCAAGTGTTACCATACAGTCATTTCCACTTCTTCTTACAATTTTACTTTATATATTTCTTCTCTGGTGGATGTTTAAAAAAGGGGTTAAACCCCTATAAAATCAAGAATTTCCAAAATAAAAACCCTTATACAATAAGGGTTTTTATTTTGTAGGGGTTTAACCCCTACAAATCGGTTGGACCGATTTGAGGCTTAAGTTTAAAGGGAATTATTGGAAATTAGCTTCAACTTTTTCCCAGTTTAAGTTTTCAAAAAATGCTTCCACATACTTTTTCTTTTCGCTTGTAGCATAATCATAAACAAATGCATGCTCCCACATATCGAGAGCAAGGATTGGCTCTAGTCCTGTCAGCTGACCTAAGTGATGCTCATCTACCCAGTGATTCATAAGTTTACCGCTGTGCTTGTCGTAGTAAAGCATAGCCCAACCTATTCCTCTAGTAACAGCGATAAATTTGAAATGTGTTAGAAAGTTTTCAAATGATCCCCATTCTTTTTCTATTGCTTTGTATAAAGCTCCTTCTTTATTTATTTCTTTTGTTCCACCCGATAAAGATGAAAAATAATATTCATGATTACGCATACCGTCGAACTCGAATCCAAATCGGCGTTGCAGTTCTCCTAGTACAAATGCATTTTTCTCAGGATCATCTT
>JBGSQV010000001.1:0-6214 GCA_041737855.1 Minisyncoccia bacterium
AATTAAAAAGTATATATTACTTGCAAAATTTTATAAATGTTTTTGCGAGTTTTTTATTTTATGAGAAAAGATCCACTTATAACTGAACAATATTATCATATCTATAATAGGGGAGTTGATAAAAGAGATATATTTATGGATAAAAACGATTTAGATCGTTTTATTTTGAGTATTAAAGAGTTTAATGTTGTTGAACCAGTTGGTAGTTTGAGTGAACTTTTAAAAAACAAAACAGACTTAGATCGTCTTAAAAATGAGGGAAAACCACTTATTTCTATTGTTTGCTATTGTATAAATCCCAATCATTTTCATTTTATCATCAAACAAGAGGCTGATGGAGGTGTGTCAGAGTTTTTCAAAAGGTTATTATGTGCTTATACAATATACTTCAATAAAACTCATAATCGTACAGGTTCACTTTTTCAAGGCAGATTTAAGTCTAAAATGATTAAAGATAACGATTATTTCTTAAAAATAAGGCCTTATGTGAATATTAACTATCTTATTCATGATATTCCACAAGAAAAAAGTTATTTAGTAAAATCTAGTTGCCAGGAATATGATGATCTTAATTTTAATTTAGTTTCAAAACCAGAAGCTATAAATCTCCTAGAATTTTATGGAAGTAATAAAAATTTTAAAAATGAATGTTTAAAAGTAGTAGCTATGGTAAGAGAAGAAAGGGAGAAAGACATCTCTATTATAAGTAAAGAAGACTTCATTTAAATCATTTAAATCGGTCCAACCGATTTTAACCCTTAAAAGATATATCTATAATCGGTCCAACCGATTGCAAAACTTAGCTCTTATTTTATAAGGGTTTTTTATTTGTAATTTATTAATTTACAATCGGTCCAACCGATTTGGGTTGTTGTTAAATCGGTTGGACCGATTGTAGTATTTTCTTTACAGGATGGTTTTGTTTAAATATAATTAGGGGATGAAAAATTTAAAAGAAATATTTTCAAATAGAGTTTTTAAAGTTTTGAAGTGGATTTTTTTAATATTAATAGGTTTATTTTTTATTTTGATCATATTTAGGACATTCCACTATATGGATGCCCAGAAAGTTAATGATCAGGTATCTATAATCCACTCCACAAAGCTTTCTCTTGATGATGTAATGGGGACCAATCTACCTGGTGACCCTGGGGTAGATACGGATAAGACAGTGAGGGGTATAGATGCCAATAATAATGGTATTCGTGATGATGTAGAGCTTGCTATATTTAAAGAATACCCAGATTCTGCTAAAACTAGAGCAGTTCTTTTGCAGTATGCATTGGCGCTGCAGATGGAGACTATTCAACCTTTTGTAAATGAAGAGGTGGCTACAGAGGTAGTTACTGAACAAGGTAGGGCGGATACTTGTTTGAGTGATACACTTGTGCCAAGGAAAAGCCCAGAATCATCTAGGGATGGTATTGATATAGAAAAAATTGATAAATTTATTTCTTTTATTAAAGAAAAGCAAATTAATACACCTATGCGCATTAATGCACATAAGGATTTTTACAGATATCTTCGAAGTTATGGTGATTCAACTAATCTAGTTTGTGATATAGATTTATCTCAATTGCCAAATTAAATTATTAGCATAATTAATAAGTATTTATATGAACAATAAAATTATATTGGTCCTTGTTTTAGTTGCATCTATTTTTTCTTTTAATAATGTTTATGCTCAAGATGTATGTTCTAAAAATGGATATACAGTTATTTCTATAAATGGAATATTTACAGATGATATTGGGGCTGCCTCAAATAAAGAAAATCTTAAAAAAGTATTACCACCTACTTACAACAATGAACCTGTCGTTGTGGATTATGTATACAATGCCACACATTTGGCTGGTTTTGGAGACCTTGTCGACGCTGCTCGACAAGGTCTTTTTACTTCTAGTTCAGACTATGATTTAGTAGAAATGCTTGATTCTGCAAGTCAGAAAGTTAAAACTCAGAAACTTTTACTTGTGGGTCATTCTCAAGGTAATTTTTATGCTAATAGTTTTTACGACAAGGTTGCTGGCAAGGATGGTGGAGTTCCATTTGAGTCTATCGGTGTATACGGTGTGGCAACTCCAGATGATCACGTTTCTGGTGGTGGAAAATATCTGACTTCCGATACTGATACAGTGATCGCATCTATTGTTGGTAGTTTGAAAAGTATACTAAAGCCCAATGATCACATTGAATTACAAAAAGTAGATGGTAATGGACATAGCTTCTCGGATGTATATTTAAAATACCGTAGCGGGAAAATTGTTGCAGATATTAAAGCTTCTTTTGATAAATTAAAAACAAATAATATTCAAAATACATCAAGCTCTTGTATTTCTCCACAAGATATTTCTGCTATACACAAAATAACCGGAGCAGTACTGGCTGCAAGTGACTTTATTGTAGATACTGGGGTAAAATCTACAGCTTTTGTTTATAATTCTGTTAAAAATACTACAACCTCTTTGGCTAGTACTCTAATAAATGTTGCAAAGAAAAGTTTTGCTCTGGTTGGACTCATTGATAATAATCAAAATCAAATAGCTACTAATGAAAACATTGAACCAGCTCCAAGTAGTGATGCATTGATAGATAATTCTTCTCCTGTTGTAACTACGACACCAGTAGAACAAGTAGAAAAGTCGGTTACAGTAAAAGAAGAAACTAAAGTTGAGATACCTGTTGTAGTAGAAGCTCAAGCACAAGATGTAAACTTAGGTACAACAGAAGATACTAATACTACTAGTGAAGATACATTAACCAATAATTCAACTATTAATTATGGGGGAGGGGGAAGTATTACAACAACACCAGAAGTAACAAACGAAGAAGATATAAACTCAGATTCTAATACAGAAACTACTGATCCTGATACAACTCCGCCCGTTATAATCTTGAATGGTGAACCTACAATAGATGTTGAAATTAATGGGATTTATAATGAAGAAGGAGCAACTGCTATCGATGACGTTGATGGAGTTATAAATGTAATTATAAGTGGAACTGTAGACACTACGAAGATTGGAATAAATACTATCACTTATACAGCGACAGATACAGCTTCAAATACTAGTACTTTGACTCGTACAGTCAATGTAATAAATAGTAATTCTGTTGATTCAAAAACTTCAACTCTTATTTTTCCTCGATCTGGTACCTTCCAAGGTGATGGATTAGATGTTTCTGAAGGAAAGAAAGATACTACAGTTTTAACATTCCAGGTTATTTATAGAGATGCAGAAAATAACCCTCCAGCTAGCTTAAAACTTCACATAAAAAATTCTACTATGGGAGTTTATCTGCCTGACGTAGATATGATTCAGATTGAGCACGGAGAAGATGAGCTAAGTGATGGTAATTATGAAAATGGAGAGATATTTACATTCAACAGTACTTATGATGAAGGGTTTTATTTATATTCTGTAAAACTTCTCGATAAAGACGGCAATTTCTTTAATATAAATGAAAATGGTTCATTGTTTAGATTTACTATAACCCCATATGATCATTTTTATATTCCAAAATATACATTTGGTAATGAGAATGGTGATGGAAATTATTGGCAGGTTTGGATATTCAACGGATCAAGTATTTATGACTGGAGTGATACATATGTAAATAATTATTTACATGAACAGTTTAAAATTGAAACATACACAGGAGGTTTTTGGTGTAATAATTGTTTACAAAGGGGAATATTTAATCATGATCCACAAAAAGGATTTGATAATCATGACGTAAAGACTTCTAGTTTAGAGGAGAATCCACAGAATGATTCAAGTGGAAATACTTATGATGTGGATATTCAGTGGGATTCTATGGGCTACACTACTACTATTTATCATAATAATATTATTAAATCTAGCTCTCATACAGATGTGTCAGATGTAAATAGTGATATGTGGGTTGGATGGGATGGAGTATTTAATGGATTCAAGACTTCTCCTTCAGGTAATTGGGTTGGATTTTGGGGTAAGTCTGAGAAGGGTTTGATGGGCGGAGAGAATATGATTCTTACTCCTTATCCTGTTTATAATACTGAAGTAGAAAATACTAGTTCTGATACAAATCCAGTACTTAGTTCAGAAAAACTTATAACATCTTTTGTTTTTGAAACATTAAATCCAAGGGTTGGTGGTGTTATAAACGATACTACTCATACTGTAAATGTAACAGTACCTTATGGGACAGATATTACAAATCTAAGTCCTACTATAACAGTATCTGATAAAGCCACAATGGATCCAAATATTTCTAATATAAAAAATTTTACTAATCCTATTGAATACATAGTAACAGCGGAAGATGGTTCAACTGAATCATATATGGTAAATGTTGTAATTTCTTCTGAGGTTACTGAGACTAAAAGCTCAGAGAAGCTCGTAACTTCTTTTAGTTTAGATAGTTTATCACCTGTTGTATATGGTGACATAGATAATACAGCTCATATTGTAAACATTACAGTGCCATATGGGACAGATATTACCAATATTTCTCCAACCATATTAGTATCTGATAAAGCCACTGTTTCCCCGGAGAATTTGAGAGAAGAGAATTTTACAAATTTTATGGAGTACACAGTAACAGCAGAAGATGGATCAACTGCAGTCTATGTTGTTACTGTTGTAGTTTCTGATCCACCTGTGAATGATACTAATGCTCCTTCTGTTATTATTTATAGTTTAGATGATGTCCATGGTGGAATAGAAACCAATCCTATTACAAACAATACACACATATTCATAAACGCGAGTGAAAATGTAAATTGGTTATCTGTGAAAATAGAAAAAGCAGATGATCCAACAGTTTATAAAATGTTTTACTCAGATTCTACTTTTTGTGTAGATGGTACAGATACATGTTCAAAAGTTTGGGATGGTCTTTTGTCTAGTGGGGGACTTCTGAAAAATGGTAATTATAGAATAAGGGTACATATACAGGATGCTGCCTTGAATGATTTTGAAGGTTATCTGCCAATAACAATTAATGTAATAGGGCAGGAATATTAGGAACAGCACAAGCAGAGCGAGGCGAAGCCTCTCTCTGCTTGTGCCTATTTTCCCTAGGCAAGGCCTAGGGGAAATAGAGGAATATATTCCTGCCGGATTATGATTAATATGTTATTATATAAATATGAAAAAGATTATTGTTACTGGCGGGGCGGGGTATATAGGTAGTCACACTATAGTAGAGCTAATAAACAATGGATACGAAGTTGTCTCTATTGATAACTTCTCCAATTCATCACCTGTAGTTTTCGACAGTATAGAGCAAATAACTGGTAAAAAAGTAGAAAACTACGATATAAACCTTTGTGATTATAAAAAGCTGGAAGAAGTATTTGGTGGTCAGAAATTTGATGCCATTATTCACTTTGCTGCATACAAAGCAGTAGGAGAGTCAGTCTCTGACCCTATATCTTACTACAAGAATAACCTTGGTGCCCTTATGGGGATCCTCGGAGTAGTAAACTCTTGTGAAGTTTCTAGTTTTATCTTCTCTTCATCAGCTGCTATTTATGATTCAAATGGTGTACCCCCATATGATGAGCAGAGCTCTATCAATCCAGCTTCTCCATATGGAAAGACGAAAGAAATAGGGGAAATAATACTCTCTGACTACGTTGCTCATAAGTCAGAAATGAAAGCTTGTTCACTACGATACTTCAACCCAGGAGGAGCACACTCCAGCCTTCTCATAGGGGAGAATCCAAATGGATTCCCAAATAATCTAGTCCCTGTCATAACTAGATCTGTAAAAGAAAACAAGCAAATCTCTGTTTTTGGGGATAATTACGAGACTCCAGACGGAACCTGTATACGAGACTATATTCACGTAATGGACGTCGCCAAGGCCCATATTTTGGCTCTCAGGCACTTAGAATCGGGGCCTAGTAAGGATAATGATGTATTTAATATAGGTAGAGGAGTAGGAGTTTCCGTCCTTGAAATGATCAAGACTTTCGAAAAGGTAAACGACCAAAAAGCCTTATATTCTATAGTAGATAGACGACCAGGGGACGTCGGAATGCTATATGCAAATGCAAAGAAAGCACAAGAAATTCTAGGTTTTAAAGCAGAGTACTCTGTAGAAGATATAATGAAGTCTGCATGGGAGTGGGAGAATAAGAAATAAACACAAATATATGAAAAAAATAAAGGAAAATAAAATAGTTATATATCAAAATTCATCTGGAGCAATAGAGCTTCGTGGG